>JAGQQW010000159.1 GCA_020426005.1 Planctomycetota bacterium
CGGGTCGATGCCGCACGCGTTGACGGCTGTGGACGACCGCCTCTACTTCGTTGCCAGCAGCGGCGTCTCGACGAACGACGAGTTGTGGAGCAGCGACGGCACCGAAGCGGGTACGTACCTCGTGAAGGAAATCGCGGCGGGAGCGGTCGGCTCGGATCCGTCGGACTTGGCAGCGCTCGGGAAACAGTTGCTCTTCGCAGCCAACGACGGCGTGCACGGCCGCGAGCTGTGGCGGTCCGACGGCACGGCGATTGGCACGGTACTCGTCAAGGACCTCTGGCCGGGAGAGACCGGAGCGCTCGAGCACCCTTACGAACGCTCGGCGCTCATCATCGTCGGAGGGAGAGCGTTCTTCGCTGCGTACGCACCGGGGCTCGGGCGTGAGCTCTACATGTCCGACGGTTCGGTGCTCGGGACAGGTCTCGTGCGGGACATCAGTCCGGGCGAGACCAGTGGGATGACGGCGCTGCTCGGCGTGTACGGGCAAACGCTCGTGTTCGCAGCGACGGCAACCGGGGTCCCCGGCACGGAGGAGCTGTGGCGAAGCGACGGGACGGAGCCAGGGACCGAACTCGTAGTCGATTTGAACCCGCAGCTCCCCGGTACGCGCAGCTCGGATCCGCGTGACTTCTTCGATGCGGATGGCACGCTCTACTTCCAGGCAAGGACCGAGGCCACGGGTGTCGAGCTCTGGTCGAGCGATGGCAGCGAACCAGAAACGCGCATCGTCACCGATGCCTGGCCCGGCATCGCATCGTCGATGGCGAGCCCGCGGGCATGGTGGCGCAACACGCTCTACTTCGCAGCGGACGATGGCATCCATGGCACCGAGCTGTGGGTGAGTCACGGCTCCTCGAGGACGACGGCGCTGCTCGCCGATCTCGTGCCGGGGACGGAATCAGGACGTCCCGGAAACTTCCTCGCGATCGGTGGCTTCCTCTACTTCGACGCGGCGGATGCACTCTGGCGCACCGATGGAACCGCGTTCGGCACGACGCGTGTCCGGGCCATCGAACCCGGACCTCTCGTGCGTCTCCACAACACGATCCTCTGCAGCGGTGCGGATCCCGAACACGGCCGTGAACTCTGGAAGAGTGATGGAACTTCACAGGGAACGGTACTCGTCAAGGACATCCAAGCTGGTGGTGGAGGATCGAACCCGACCCTCCCCGTCGTCGCTGGCGACTACGCATACTTCGTCGCGACGACTGCGCAATCGACCCGCGAACTCTGGCGCACGGATGGCACCGAGTCCGGAACGCTTCGCCTTCTCGACTTCGGCTCGGTTCCCGTGACGACGAACGCGACGGCGGTTGGGGACGTACTGTTCTTTCGCGGCGCGGACGGTGAACTCTGGAAGAGCGACGGCACCGCGACGGGGACGATGCTCGTCAAGGACCTCTGGCCAGGGCCGCAGGCGTCCAATCCACACGCACTCGTCGCACTCGATGGCCTTCTTCTCTTCCGAGCCGACAGTCCGACCGGTGGTTGTCTATGGCGCAGTGATGGAACGGAGGCTGGCACGACGTGCGTGATGCCCATCCATTTCGACTACGGCGTGCGCATCGGACGGCGCAAGGTCTACTTCACGGCGACCATCTCCCTCGGTTCCGAACTCTGGGTCACGGACGGCACGGTGAACGGCACGACGCTCGTGTTCGATCTCAATCCCGGTCCCGGCAGCTCCAATCCTTGGTACTTGGCGCTGTCCCGCGGCATGGTGTTCGTCGGCGCCGACGATGGCGATCACGGGCGCGAACTCTTCCGGTTCTTTCCCGGCGCGACGTCGCAAGTCGTCGGCGATGGGTGCAGTGCCCGCACACGTCTGCCGCACCTCGATGCCACCGATCCGGTCCTCGGTCAGGAACTACGACTCGAAGCGCGCGATGCGCCCGACGCCGCCGTCGCCATGTTGCTCCTCGGCACTCGGCCGAAGGTCCTCGCCGAACTCGCAGCGGGTTGCTTCAGCTACGTCGATCTCTGGGCTCCACTGATCGTCGTCGACGGATTCGTGACCACGACGTCCGAATGGTCCAGGACGCTGATGGTGCCCGCGGACACGAAGCTCCTCGGCCAGCACTTCGCGACGCAAGCGTGGTACGTATCGCCCGCCGGAATCGAAGGTACGAATGGCGTTGCACTGACTCCTGGAACGTGAGAGCTACGCTCAAAGACGTCCAGCCAAGCTCGCGACCACGGTCGTGAGTTCTTGCGGGTCGACCGGTTTGCTGACGTGTTGTCGGAATCCCGCTTGCAGTGCGCGCGCACGATCTTGCGGACGTGAGTAGGCCGTCAGCGCTGCACAGGCCATGCTCTTGAGTGTGTCGTCTGCGCGGAGCGCGGCCATGAACTCGAACCCGTCCATTTCTGGCATCTCGAGATCGGAGACGATCACGTCGAACTTGCGCGAGCGCAACGTGGCCATCGCCGTTTTGCCATTGTCAGCCGTCTCGGCGCTCGCTCCGCCGTTGCGCAACAACTCGGCGATCATGCGGGCAGAATCGGGTTGGTCCTCGACGACCAGGATCGACAATCCCGCGAGCACGGAGCTCGAAGGACCGACAGGTTGCGTTTCTTCGGAATCTTCTGCGAGACGTACGGCGAACACCGGCAAGTGCACGCGCATCGTGACGCCCGTTCCGAGACCATCGCTGTGCGCGGTCACCTCACCGCCGTGGAGCTCGACGATGTTCTTGACGATCGACAGTCCGAGTCCGAGTCCTGCGGTCGTGCGCTTCGTCGTGTTGGCGCGGCGAAACGGCTCGAAGATGACTTGCAGTTGTCCCGGCTCGAGACCTTCTCCATGGTCCGAGACTTCGAGAACGAGGCGAGAGCCATCGCGGTGCAAACCGACGTCGACAGCGCTGTCCTTGCCAGAAAACTTGATCGCGTTGGACAAGAGGTTCCAGACGACTTGTTGCAAGCGACCGAAGTCGCCGATGATCTCGCCCGAATCGGCGTAGATCTGCATGTCGACCGTGACGCCCTGGCCTCGCGCCGAAGGGCGAACCGCATCGACGGCGGCACGAATCACTTCGACGAGATCGATGGGGGCCGTCTCGAGTTGCACGGCACCACGTTGGAAGCGGGACACATCGAGCAAATCGTCGATCAACCGAGCTTGCAGCACGGCGTTGCGTTCGATCGTTTCGAGTGCCTGCTCGAGCTTTTCACCTGCAAGGCCCATGCGTGCCAAGCGGACCCATCCGGTAATCGCATTGAGCGGATTGCGCAGCTCGTGGGAAACGGTCGCGAGCATACGGTCCTTGTGCAGGCTCGCATCCTCGAGGCGCGCGTTCAGCCGTTGTAGTTCGGATGCCTGGTGAATGACGCCCGCAACGATGGCCGTGCGAAACTCGGAGGCGACTTCGACTTGCCACGTCTCCCAAGGCGCACATGCACCGCGCACGGTTTCGGTCCATTCCGCGAACGATCCTCGAGGCGACAACCGGCCCGAGGGAGTTGCCGCCGCGGCTTGCTTGCGTGGATCTCCTGCCCATCGCACGGTGTGCACTTGCTCGGTCCGGAACCAAAGCAGCCAATCGCTGCCATCCGGAGAGAGTGGCACTGCGATCATCCCTGCGGCGCGATCGCCCCAAGCCGCGGCGGGGGGGTGTAACGAAGCCAAACGTTGGATGTCGAGCACTTCGATCCGCGATCGCGCGCGAAGAACATCGCGAAGTTCGCGCAGCTCTGCCGGAGTCGGAGTCGTGCGCATGCACGTGATCTCGTCGTGCGCGATCACGGCTGCACCATCGCATGGAATCAGGTCACTCAGTGAGCGCTTGCCGTCCGCGAGCCCTTCCGCGAACTGTGGCGCTGCGATCATCTGCTCGATGAGCTGTAGCTGTACCGAACATGCGGTCGCCTTGCTGCGGAGCGTTCGAATCCTCTCGAGCTCACTGATCCGCACGGACATCGCATCCGCCAGGAATTCACACGCAAGCTGATGGACGTGACTCGGTTGGCGCGGCGCACGATCGTGACACGCGATCAGTCCCCAGAGGCGACCGTCGACGACGATCGAGATCGACAACGATGCCGTGACGCCCATGTTCTGCAGGTATTCACAGTGGATCGGTGAAACGCTGCGCAGCGCGGCATGGCTCAAGTCGAGTGGAGTGCCGGATACGTGGGCCGGCACGAGTGGGACGGGTACGTAGCGAGCATCGACGATGACGCGGATCGGATTCTCCACGTAGAGAGCACGCGCCTGAGCCGGGATGTCCGACTCCGGGTAATGGAGACCGAGAAAGGGCTCCATATCCGTCGCGCACTCTTCGGCGATCACGACACCGTGATCGTCACGATCGAAGCGATACACCATGACCCGATCGAAACCGAGCAGGTCACGAACCTCGCTTGCAACGGCTTCGCAGAGAGGTTCGATGTCTTCGATGCGCCGGATGCAGTCGAATCGACGGACCAACTGTAAGTACGTGGGTAGAGCAAGATCCGTCGTGTCGTCCCGTTCGAACAACTCGACGACGAGGTGACCGCTGGCGCGATGGAGTCGAGCAGGCCAGGACCCGCCCGCCGACGTCTCGAGACGAATCTCTCCGGCGTCGCGCGGGTCGCTCGCTGCGGCAGCAACTAGACAGCGCATCGAGGGGTCGGTGACGAACTCGTCGAGTCGTCGTCCAAGGACATCCTCCGAGAACATGTGAGCCGCGTTCGCGCTCGCCATGACGACCTCGAGGTTCGGCTCGCGCACGACAAGCAGAACGCCGTGCGGTTGGATCGCCGCGGGAATGCGAATCGGTTCGGAAGCGCAGGTCTCGAGCGTCGGTGGTTCGTTTGTGTTCAAACTCGGGTTCTTGCGTGCCACGATTGACTCATCGCTTCGAATGTCTCGATCGCGCCTGCTCGCGCCTCATCGCGCTCGTCCGGCGGGATTGCCTCGAGGGCTTCACAGAATGTGGTCCACATCGCGGCTTGCGTTGCGCCATACCCTTCGAGATACGAAGTCCCGACAGGTCCAGGCACGATGCCGTCTCGAAGCAGCCGGCGCAAGAGCACCGCCGCGCCTCGGCTCGCGCCTTCGAGCACGTAGAGGACACCGAGTGCACGCGCGCTCGTCGAACAATCCGGCAATGCCATCGCCCGATCCGCGGTTTCGCTGTCGGCGCCGAGATCCGCCGTCAGCAATGCGGTCTTGAAGCGAAGTTCGAGGTCAGGCAGTCGAGCACGCAACGCGTCGTTGTTCGCGAGTCGCGTTTCGAGCGGCGCGTGAAAGCCGAGTAAGAAGGACAAGTGTTGGCGATACACGGCGACATCCACAGCGTCACCGGAGATCGGGAGGCATTGCTCCAGGGAATCGTGAAGCGCCTTCGTGCTGGCGCGTAGCGTGTCTCGAACGGATTGCATGCAGAAGGACCGATCTACGTGCGAACCACGGTAGCAGCGATCCAGTTTCGCTGATTGGTGCTCGGGTCCTCACGAATCCGAATGCGCAAGGCCGAATGCCGAGCGGGCGCGCCGTGACCGGAAGTCACGCCTGTAGGATGCGATCCGTCACGATTCTCGATCCGAATCTCCATGGTCCGAGTCCACCTCGCTGAAGACGGCACGATCCAACCGAGTGGCAGCTTCGAGTTTGGCCAGTGCTGGTGGACGATCGACGGTCAGGCCTTTCCCAGCCATGGTTGGACGGACGACGTCCCCGGCGGCGCAGCTCAGGCAATCCGCGCGGCAAAAGAAGTCCTCGTGTGCTCAGGACCCCCACGGCACTGGCCGACCTCTACGCAACATAAGATACATTATCGGCAATCGTGCGCATCCTTCCGGGCATGAGCACCGAGCTGGGAACCTGGGGAACCGACCAGCGAAGCGATCGATCAAATGCCCATCAAGAGCATCAGCACGATCACGGTTCCCCCGAGCAGGACGACGAGAACGTTGCCAATCGCGGCGCGCCCCATGCCTCTTGCGATTCCTCGCTCAGCGCAGAGACGTGCGCTGCCAACTGCGGAGACCGAAACGGCGAACAACGCAAGAGTGACGGCGATCGTCACCTTGAAGTGCGCCCATGGCACCAGAGGAATCAGTAGGACACCTGAAATCGAACCCATGGCTCCGCCGATGATGGCTCCCAAGCACGCATCGCGACGCGGCGATCTCTTCCGCGCGGTGTTCGACTCCATGGAACCCATCTCCGTCTCTTCGGGTGTTCCTCGGGTCGGTCTGCTTCCTATCGTTTCCCTATCGAGATCGTTTCCTTATCGAGGCCGCTGCTCGGATGAGCGGCGGATCCAAGGATAGTCCGGCGGTTTCAGTGGCGGCGTGCCCTCGAACAGCGCGCGTTCGAGGTGCACGAACGACTCTTCGGGCCCGTACCGTTCGGATCGTGGCCCGTAGCCTCGAACACTGTTCCGGACCGACTTCACGACCGGAACGACGAACAGCAACAACGTCACGCCGTGGACCAACCAGCGGGCGCGTTGCGGCCGCCTTTCTGCGTCGTCCAGCAGCGCGAGGGCACATGCGAGCGATAGCCAGATCACCGAGCTCCCCACGAAGCGCGCATGAAGTGGATCGGCGATGCGTGTCATCGATGTCAGCATCGCGAGTGTCGTGAGTTGCACGATCGTCGCAACGAGAGCCGTGCTCACCAGCTGGCGAGCCCTGCTTTGCAGACCCCAGATGCATGCTCCGAGCAGCAGCAGCGGCCCGAGATGTTCGATGCCGATCGATTTGCCCACGCCCACATAGATCTCCTGGATCCGCGTGACGAAGCTCGCCAGCTGCGGCGCTTGGATTTCGTGGGAACCGCCTTGGTCCATCAGGAGACGCAGCGACCACCATACGCCGAGTGGAGCCAGCGCGACGACGAGCGTCCGTCGACGGCTCATTCCGCAGACGTGTGCCGCGACGACGACAGCCGGTAGCCACGCCAAGAACGAGTGTTTGACCAGAACACCGATGGCCAACAGGACCGTCAGTGCAAGCGCGATCGTCCGATCGTGAGCATGCGCAGCTTCGGGGCCAGCGGAGCGCGCCCCCGACATCTCGGCCGAGCCTCTCGCCTGCAAGAGTGCCAAAGCAAGGAAGGGAACGATGCATCGCGTGAATTGTTCGGCACGGAGGTCCGCATTCCAGAGCGGAAGCACGGCTGCGAGGAACGCGTGCAATGGTGCACGTGACCACCAGGACGGCCGGATCCCGGCGACGAGGTCGTGTCCCGAGACATCGACAGGTGGGTCGCGGTCATCAACGAGAGGAGCTGCGATTCGTGCGTGTGCGCGCGCCACGAAGAGAGCCCAACCGAACGCAGCAACGAACGTCGTCGCGAGCGCGACCACGACGAGGGACAGTCCGCTGAATCCGTTCGTCCACGCAGCAGCGACAGCGAGGATCCAGGAGAACGTCGGTGGGAACGCCTCGATCGGTGCCCCACCGCCGTAGACGTAGCCATCGCCACGTGCGAGCCCGTAGGCCCCCTCCCAATAGGCCCACCCATCCGGGTTCATCGGGATCCCACGACGCAGCGCGACCGCACAGAGAGCCGTCGCGACGAGGGCCGTCGTCAACGCCTCGAGCCAGATGGGCACGCGAATGCGCCTCGAGCTGCGTGTGCGCGTTTCGTTCAATCGGGTCGGATGGACGGGGAGCTCGGTTTTTTCCTGACGGCTCGTGACAAGTGCTGGCAGGCGGCGCCGTGAGGGAGGGCGCACGCCTTGCATGCCCAATCCACTATCCCAGACAAACCCGAGGTCAGGCTCTCATGAATTCCGATTCCGTTCCTTCGACGTCCCTTGCCATGCGCGCTGCGTGTGCGCTTCTTCTCTCCGCCGGCATCGCAACTGCTCAGGGCAGCGTCGGCCCCCACGCTCTCGGATCGCTGCAAGAATGCGTCGGTCTCGGGCTCACCAAGCTCGGCGTGCTCGATGCCGAACAGATCAACTTCGTGCAGCTCCCGAGTGACCCTCCGGGCACGTACTACGTATCGCTGACGGTCTACGGACTTTCGACTGCTCGCGGAGGTGCCGGCAGCGACGACTTGCTGACCGGGCGCTACGACATCCTGACCGACACGTTCACGGAAAACCTCGACGCCGCCGGCCTGAACACCGCAGGCACGGAGTTCATGCTCGGGATGCACTCGAGCGGCTTGTTCGCAGTGTTCGATCGTCCGGGCCTGAGTCTACAGTTCGCCTCGCGCGGATCCGTCACGTCGCCGTTCGTCGATCGCGGCTCCATCACGGGAGTGCCGTTCCAGAGCTGGTACGATCCCAATCTCGCGACGGTCGATGGCAAACTCCATCTCGTGTGCCGCATCAACAACGACCTCGCGATGATGCCACTCGACACGACGACGCTCGTGGCCGGCACGCCGACGGTCATCGCTCGCTCGACGGGCTCCGGACAGCTCAACTCGTCCGCTCCCATCCTCGATGCGAACGGAGAGATGATCGGGATCAGCTATCACGATCTCATCGGCAACGACAACGATCACTGGGTGTCCTTCGACCTCGATCCAGCGACCCCCGGGCACGTCGTGCTCGACAATGCCACCTTCTACAGCAACGGAAGTTTCTTCGGCGGTCGCTATTTTGCCGCGCTGAGCGACTCGAGCGGCTACCGCATCACCCAGCGCGATTACATGTGGTGTGCGGGCGGCGTCGGCCCGGTCGGTGGCTCGATGGACATCGCGGCTTACGTTCCGGCAGACCTCGCAGCCTCGAGCATCAGCTTCTTGATGATCTCGGCGAGTTACGCGAATCCCGTGACCATTCCGGGCTTCACGGGTTCGTTCGGTCTCGGCGTCGCAGGCTGGAACATCTTCGGCATGGGACCGCACGCGAAGGGAACCGCGCGCGCGAGCTTGTCGCTCGCGATTCCGCAGGACGCATCGCTCAAGGGCATCGTCGTGCCCGCGCAAGCGCTCACGATCGAAACCAAGGCTTCGCAGTTCGTGTTCGGCAATACCTGCTCGTTGCGCGTCAAGTGACGAACGATCGGGTGGCGTCGACGATCAGTTGTCGCGTGCGCCCGCGCACCATGCGACGCCAGTCCCCCGCCGCGCCTCGTCGAGCGCATCGAGGGCCCAATCCGTGAAGTCGACGTAGGTCGCTTCACAGAGTTCGGGACGGCGTCCGCGCACGATGGCTTCTGCGAGCGGATGGATCGCATCGTGATGCGGCAAGGTCACGGTCTCGTCGTCGCGGCACCACAGCACGTTGGCTTCGTGCGACGACGCAGCTGCGGGGATCGCGAAACACTCGATGCCGAAGCGGTCGACAGGATGAAAGGGCAGCAAGAACGCCTCGTCCGCGCCCCTCGAGTATCCCGGTGGGAAGAGCAGCTCGAGTTCCGGGATGCCATAGACGTAGCGATCGCCGACCCACCCACCATCGTGAGTTGCCAAGAACGATTCGTAGCTCGGCGGCAGGCAGTCGATGCCGAGTCGTGCGCAAAGGGCGGTCATGCGCTCCACGCAGGCTGGTCCGCGTCGCGCGGACCAAGAATGGGACGGCCCGATATCGGGCCAGGACGTCGGGGTCCACGGCGCGGCCTCCCTCGAAAGGAGCACGTGCCAGTCTTCGGGACACATAGAGAAGGGTCCTCGGTGGCAGGCCCGGGACGGGGGAATCGACGGGCCAGGAACACGAGATGTAGCCGCCCCCGACTACCGAGTTTCAGGAAAAGTGGCGTCGCCGTTGAGGTTTCCTGCCGCGCCGCAGCGATCGTGCCTTGCCGTCGCAGCGGTCAGTGCGCCGTGCTCGAACTCGCGAGTTTCGAAACGACGTCCTCGAGCCCGACCTGCAACGACGTGAACCCGGCATAGAAGATCGTGCGGGCGGGTACGCCCTTCGAACGCGCCTTCTCGAGCGCAGGCTCGGTCGTTTCGTGGCGATTCCAGTGCAGGAGCACCAACAAGTCGCAACGATCCAATCGACCGTCGATCTGCGCCACGAGTTTCTGCGGCGACGCGTAGTTGGCCATCCACCACTCCGCTTCGAAATCCCATTCTCGCGCGAGCTCTTCGAGACGCGGATGGTGCTTGCGCTGCCGCTCGTTGCCGCCAACGACGAGGATGCGGGGACGATGCCCGAGGATCTCGGCAAAGCGGTCCATCGGATTGCTCGCCTTCGAACCCTCGGAGTCATCCTTGAGCTCGAGCAACTTCTGAAGGTTGTCGAGGTCCTCGTTGCAGAGGTCGGGGAACTGCACGCCGACTTCTTCGAGCAGCCCGATCGCCTGTCGCAGATCCTCGACGTCCTTGCGGGCCTTGAAGGCCCGCGCGATCTGCACCTTGAGGTTGGCACGATCCCAGTCCTTGCCTTCCATCTCTTCGTAGACGTCGGCGAGTTCGACTTTGATCTCGAGATGATCCAGCGCTTGCCCGACCAGCGCCTCGTCCCGGAGTGTGCGCTCGAGTTCGGTGAAGGCCCCTCGATGACTCAGGAGATCCCGCATTTCGAACCACGTCTCGCGAGCGGACTCGCGATCGCCGCGCATGTTGTGTGCGGTGAGTCGAAGCTTGTACGCATCGATGCGATGATCGAGATCCGTGGCAATCTCCAGCACTCGGGTCGCGGCCTTCAACGCTGGTTCGGGTTCCCCGAGCGTCTGGTACTCGAGCCCGACCAAGAGCACGTTCTCCGGGGATGCGCCTCGTCCCAGATCGATCCGATCTAGGAAGCGGAGCGCCAGCTTGGGATCGACGCGTCGCAGCGGATCGAAGACCTCGTAGAACGACGCGATGTCGGGCTCGACGACATCGATGCCTTGGGCGATCCGTCGGGCCGCATGCCGTTCGTCCTCCCGAACACCTCCGGCCAGCAAGCTAGAACCGAGCCAGAAGCTCGTGCGGTCGGCCCAACGCGCCGCATCCGAATCGCTCAGGCTCTCGAGCACGCGGACCGCGACCTCGAAGTCCCGAATTGCCGCCGCATGATCCTTGGCCTCGTACGCGAGAATGCCACGGGCATAGTGCAGATGCGGAGCGATGAGCGTCGTTTCGTCCGCGGACTCCGTGAGACCGTGCGTGAGGATCCCGATCGCCTCCTCGCGACCGTCGCGATCCGGAACCGGTTCCAAGTCTTCGAGCCTCGTCACGCGAAGCCGACACAACGCACGCAACAGGCCAGCGTCGCGACGCAGAGCGTCTCCGCGGACTTCGCCATCGACGAGAGCGATCGCGTTCTCGAGGCGTTCGTCGGCTTCGTCCCACTCACATGTGACGAGGTGCGACGCTCCGAGCGCACGCTCGAATCGGGCACGCTCGCACGGGCCGAGATCCTGATACGGCTGCAACGTCATCGCGCGATGCAGTGCGCGCCGAAGACTCCCTTCGCGGTCGATCGGGATCGTGCCCTTCTCGACACGCGCCAGTAGATCGAGCAATGCGGCATCGACGAGCATGCGTGCTTCGCTCGACTGGTCCTGGCTCGCGTCGATCAACTCGAGCGATCGCACCGCGCGTTCGAACTCGCCATCCGCGAACCAGCGTCGCACCAACGTCGGCAACAACTGCGCGGCGATTGCCGGTGTCGACAGCAATTCGAGGAGCAGCGCGTCACTCGCGAGGATGTCGTCGAAGAAGCTCGCCTCGTCACGCCTTAGGTGACCCTTGAGGCGCCCGAACTCGAACCAGCGTCGTCCTTCGGCGGTCTTCGGGACTTCGAAGTCGAGCCCGAGGAGTGTACGAGCGTAGCCGCAGTGGTACTGCGTCTCGGGTCGCTGCGATGCGAGCGCGGCGTAGTCGGCGACGAGACGTCTTACCTCGCCATCGGCGAGCTTCCCGTCCTCCGCGAGATGGATCTGTCGCGTGATCAGACGATCGAGTGCGCTTTCCCAAGCCATGGTGTTCTCCTCGTCGTCTCATCGGCGCGACGAGGTGCGAGGTCCGAGGCTGCGCGTGTTCGCGCGACGCGAACGACGGGTTCGCTTCGGTCACGCTCTCGTCACGGCCGCCAGGAACGTGGGTAGAACCCGCACGCCGGTCGCGAATGCTCCGGACAGCGGAATGCCCAGGACGAGATCTCCGACCTCGAACGGGAAACGCTCGCGCTCCGCATCGGCAATGGCGAGCCGTCGTGTGCTACTCGTCAGGATCCACGAACCGTGCTCGAACGCGACGACGTGGAACGAGCGCGGGGAATCACCGGTGCCTTCGCCGTGGGTCAAGGCCCGTTCGAGCGACGCACACCGATCGGCAGCCGCGCGAAGCGCGTCCCGAAGTTCGGACGGGTCGAAGCCGAACTCGATTTCTTGCACGGCCACGAGCCACTCGTGAAACGCACAGAGTGCCTCGACTCGCTCGACACATGCACGAGTTTCACCGCGCGCCCACGGTTCGACGAAACTCGATTCGAGGTGGTTCCGACGCAGGGCATCGACCGATCGCACGTCGAGTCGAGCGAGGTCGTCGATGCAGGACTGCAGAGCGGCGGCGTGTTCGTGGCTCGCCGGGTGGTCGCCCTGACCGCGCTCCCAGAGGTATTCCGTCGCGAGATCTGCGAGGTCCCCTCGGTCCTCGGTGTGCCACCGCAGTTCTTCGGGCACCTCGTCGGTCTCGAGATTCTGTCCGGAGGCGGCATCGACCATCGACTCGAGTCGATCGAACAGAGCCTCGATCGGTACGCCATCGCGCTGCCCGCGTTCGAGTTCTTCGAGGACTCGCTCGCCAAGCGGTGTGCGCGAACCGCGGTCACGAGCGACATCGCCGGTCGTGCGGCCCACGTCGGATCGCGGTGGGACGTGCGTGCTCTGGGTTTCCTTGCTCTGGGTCTCCGTGCTCTGGGCCTCCGTGCTCTGGGCCGCCGCCTGGTGGGCGTTCCAGAGGCGCAACAAGAGTCGCTGTGCCGTGCCGAGGTCGACATCGGTCCGGAAGGCCAAGGCTTCGAGAACCGGACCGATCACGGGCCCGGGACTCGGAGCATGCGCGAGCGCGGAGAAGAGCTCTTCGAGGGTCGGCAATGGGGCCTCGGTG
>JAGQQW010000160.1 GCA_020426005.1 Planctomycetota bacterium
CATCGCGGACCCGTGCAGCGGCGACTCGGCGTAGAGCGAGTGCAAGAACGCCATCTTGTCCACTTGCTTGCCGAGGTGGGGGAAGAGGTCGGAGACCCACTTCCCGCATTCGCCGTATTGCTGGAACTTCCACTTGGGACCGACGACGCGGCCCTGACTCTTCGTTCCGCCTCTTCCCTTCGTCTTGATGTCGATGGTCTTGCCGTCGAGCGGATACAGCGCCGGCTTGTAGTCGAACGTGTCGACGTGCGACGGCCCGCCGTACATGAAGAGGAAGATCACGCTCTTGGCCTTCGCCGGGAAGCGTGGCTCCTTCGGTGCGAGTGGATTCGCGAATGGCACGTCGTCGTCCGTCGCGCGCATGCTGAGCGACATGCCATCCCGCCCGAGCAGATCGACGAGCGGCAACGCTCCGAATCCCCCGGCAGTCTGCCAGAGGAACTCGCGGCGCGTGCGACCACAGAAGGATCCTCGAGGTTGTTCCATGTGAGTCCGCCGTCAGTCGAGGTAGATGAATTCGTTGAGGTTCAAGAACACGAGGCACACGCGCTCGAGCGCGAGCGCGTCCGTCAGCGCGTGGTCACGAACGAGAGACGTGTAGAGCGTCCTCGCTCGCTCGACCTCGCGTTGTTTGACCGGTCGTTGCACGACGAGGCTGAGGCCGCGGCGAAGGCGGTCTTCGAGCGACTCCGCTTCTCGTTCGAGCCTGCGCGCGAACTTGCCCGCCTCTTCGTGGAGGAAGTCGCTGTTGAGCATCGTCAACGCTTGGGTCGGCTGTGTCGTGACGAAGCGCACCGGACATGTCGCGTCGGTGTCCGCGAGGTCGTATGCCGTCAAGAACGGCATCAAGAGGGATCGCTTGACGAAGATGTAGAGGCTGCGTCGCGCGGCATCGCGCTCGGACGAGTTGCCCCACGCGGCCTCGGGTCTCGAGGACGTTTCGAGTACTTCGGCCGGCATCGTCGGGTAGACCGAGGGGCCGCCGAGTCGTAGGTCGATGGTGCCGTTGATCGCGAGGATCGAGTCGCGAATCTCTTCGGCGGTCAAACGGCGCGGGTCGAAACGCCAGAACGCGTCGTTCTGCGGGTCCTTCGCGAGCTGACTCGGAGCGGCGCGCGAACTGCGCCGATATGCATCGCTCAACAGAATCGTGCGTCGCAGGTGCTTCAAGCTCCAGCCGTTGGTTCGAAGCTCCGTCGCCAGCCAGTCGAGCAGCGCGGGATGCGTCGGCAGTTCCCCGAGCTTGCCGAACTCGTTGGGCGTGCGCACGATTCCACGACCGAAGTGCTGCTGCCAGATCCGATTGGCGATGACGCGCGCCGTCAGCGGGTTCTCGTCCGAGCAAATCCACTTGGCGAGTGCGAGTCGACGTCCCGAACTCCGCCGCGTCCCGACGATTTCGGGGAGCACATCGCCACCGAGCATGCGCGGGAAGCCGGGCTCGACCGGCTTGCCCTTCGCATGGACGTTGCCGCGGATGCGCACGTAGCTCTTGGCGAGCTCACCGCGCTTCTCCTTGGCGCACAAGAAGGTCATGGTCTTGACCTCCGGCTTGGACAATCGCGTCCACGCCTGGACATCGGCGCGCAGCGCGTGGGCAGCCTCGGCGCCATCGCTCGCTTCGACGAGGGCTTCGACTTCGGTGCTCGCATCGGTGCCGAGCGTCAGCATCACGATCTCGCGATCGGTCAACACACGGTCATAGATGCGGACGTCGCCGAGATCGCCGTCGAAGAAGTGGTTCGTCCCCGCGAGCCGCCCCAAGCGCAGCTCCTTCGGCGTCGTCAGGGCCGCTTTGCTCGCGGTGGCTTCGGAGCACAGCGCTCCGTCGAGATACAGCGCGATGCGTCCCGTTGCGCGCTCCCGTGTGAACGCGACTTCGTGCCAGGCTCCGTCGTCGTAGCCGGGTTGCGACACGATCGAGATCTCGGGATCGCCGCATCCGGCGCTGATACGCCCGCCGGCGAGGATCGAAGTGCCGAAGTCCTGGACGATTCCCGGCACCTCTCCATCGACGAGGCCGTCGCCGTGGTGCCAACGATGGAAGCCTGCCCCGGACGCCGCATGTTCGGTGCGGAAACGGAACGCGATCGTGAAGTCGTCCTGCACTTTGCGCGGAATGCGTGCCCAATCATCGAGCCCGTCGAAGTGCAGATACGGGCCGCGCGTGTCCTCGTGCACGGCAGCGCCGTGCACCGCGAGTCCGCCTTCGCCGCCGGTCACGAGTCGCGAGTGGTCCGATACCAGACCCTCTCGCAGCGCGCTCGTCAACTCGAGGGCCGTGGCGCTGCTCGTGACGCGGGCAGCTCGTCGCGCGATGCGCTCACGAAGCTCGGTGCGTTTGCGCTCGAAACTCGCGATGCGCGCGTGGTTGCCGTTCGGGCCCTCGTCGACCGTTTCGGTCTGCACGAAGTTGCGCGGCGTGATCGCATTGCCGCCGCCGACCTTGTAGGGAGCGAGGTTCTCGAAGAACGCCAAGAAGCGGTAGTAGTCCTCGGATGGGAGTGGGTCTTTCTTGTGGTCGTGGCAGCGAGCGCATCCCATCGAGATCCCGAGAAAAACGCGGCCGGTCGTATCCGCCATCCCGTCGAGGTCGTCGTAGACCGCTTGCTCGGGGTCGGTCGGCTCGTCGTCGCGAATGCCGAGGTGGAGGTAGCCGGTCGCGATGCGATCGCGTCGTGATGCCTCGGGAACTTCGTCGCCGGCGAGCTGCAAGGTCACGAAGCGATCGAACGGCATGTCTTCGTTCATCGCGTCGACGACGAAGTCGCGATAGTGCCACGCGCCGTCCTTGTTGCGATCACGCTCGTAGCTGTCGGTCTCGGCCCAACGCACGAGGTCGAGCCAGCGGCGTGCTTGGTGCACGCCGTATTGCGGCGACGCGAGCAGTTCGTCGACTTTGCGCTCGTATGCGAGCGGATGTTCGTCGGCCACGAACGCCGCGACTTCTTCCGGTGTCGGCGGAAGGCCGACCAAGTCGTAGTGGAGGCGACGAAGGAGTTCGCCGCGCTCGGCTGCGGGCATCGGCCGCAGTCCGTCTCGGGCGAGCCGTGCATCGATGAAGCGATCGATCGGTTGCCGAGCGGATCCTTCCGGCACGGCTGGACGCGTGAGCGGTCGATAACACCACCGTGTCGCATCGACGTCGCTCGGGCTCGTCGGCGTGTCCTGCCACGCGCCTGCGACGACGAGCGTCGCGATTCCCAAACGAAAGATGCCGCTTCTCTTGGATCTCGGGGCCGCCATGGCCGACCACGATATCGCGATTCTGCGCCCGCAGTAGCCGATTCACGATCCCGGCAGCTCGCGCGGGCGGGCACGCTCTTCGCGGCCGAGCGGTCGACGCAGTTCGATCTCCGAGCCGTCGCGCACACCGTCGTGGTAGGCACGCGTGGTCCGCGTCGTGCGGGTCACGTTGCGAATGCGTGGATACAGCCAGCGGAAGTGCGCCTCGAGCTCTGCATCACGAACCTTTACCAAAGCTCCGCCAGGCTCCTCGGGCTTCGCCTCGGCCGCGAGCTTGTCGTGGAATCCCTGGAGGAGGCCTTCGAGGTACCGCCGTCGCTCGGTGTTCCCCGGCAGCTTGCGGTCCGTGCGGTAACGACTCCAAAGTCTCTCGATCGTGTCTTCGAGCCAGTCGTGCACCCAACTCGCGAGGGAAACGTCTCCACGTCGGCCGTGGATCTCGAGGACGCTGCCGCGCTTCTGCGTGTGCACGTCATAGCTCGGGATCCAAATCGCGGTCACGTAGAAGTAGTCCGTGAGGATCCGAGCTCGCGTGTACTCCCAACCCGAGTGCCGTGCCTTGAACGCACCCAGTACGCGTCGGTCGAAGCCCTCGCGTGCGTCGAGATCGGCGAGATCCAGTTTGTGTTTGTGGAGGAGAATGCTCGCCTTGCGCATCGCGGCTGCGGCTTCGTTCTCGTTGTCGCTGGTGCCGAGCGCGAGAAGCTTGCGAATCGTGACCGCGATCTTCGATTCTGGTGGGGACTCCTCAGGGTCCGCCTGCACTCGTATGCGTTCACACAGCGGAACGCTCGCGCGCGCATCGATGCGCAGCCTGCGACACGCCTCGCCGAAGGCCCTGCCGTGCGGTGGCTCATCGTGGGCCCCGAGGACCTCGTCGGCGAACTGGTGAGCCATCTCGTGGCGGAGCGTTTCGAGAACCGTCGTCCACGAGTCTTCGAGCACGTGCCGCAGCGAGATCCGAATGCGGCGCTTGTTCCGGTCCCAGGTGCCGAGGGTCGCGGTCGCGTTGGCTGCGAGTTCGATCTGAGGAACCGCGAGGGCCTCGGCGAGGAAGTCCCGATTGCACGTGTGCCATTCGCGCACGAGCTCGCGGCACCAGACCGCGAGCAGCTCCTCGGTCAGGATCGTCCGATCGTCCTTCATGAGGATTCTCGGTGACTACCGGACTTCGTCCCCGGGACGATCCTCGCTTCCCGGCTATCATTCTCGTTCATGGCTCGTCCCGATGTCTCTCGGCGTGCGTTCCTCGCGCACGGTTCCGCGGCTTCGCTCGCGGCAGCATTCCCGCTCTCTTCCTGGAGGCGGTCTCGGCCCGGCGGTTTCGAGACACACGGCTCCGAGACACGCGATCCCGAGGCGCGAGCCGACACCGTGATCCAGATCTTCCTCCAGGGCGGCCTCAGCGCTCAGGAGTCGTTCGACCCCAAGCCGGAGGCACCGATCGAGTATCGAGGGGAAGTCGTCGGGATCAACACCGCGATCGACGGAGTGCAATTCGGAGGCGGGCTCCGGCGCACCGCGAAGCTGGCCGACCGGATCTCGGTGATCCGGTCGATGACCCACACCGAGGCCGCGCACGAACGTGGAACCCACGGCATGCTCACCGGGTATCCCCCGAGCCCGGCTTTGACGTATCCGAGTCTCGGCGCCGTCGTCGCCCACGAACTCGGCGGGCGCGAAGCGCTGCCTCCGTACGTGTCCATCCCGGATGCGAACGAGCCCTATCTCGGTACGGGTTACCTGAGCAGTGCGTTCGCCGCGTTCGCTCCCGGTGGTGACCCGGGGCGACGCGAGTTCCGCGTGCGGGACCTCGACCTACCGACGGGCGTGTCGCTCGAGCGGTCCGCACGGAGGCGCGCGATTCTCCAGGAGTTCGACAGCACGTTCGAAGAACGGCATCCGGCTGTCGCCGAAAGCGATGCCGTTGCAGCGACGAACGAGTTCTACGAACAGGCGTTCGAACTCGCGGGCTCGGACGAAGCGAAGCTCGCCTTCCGCATCGACAAGGAGTCGTCGAAGGTGCGTGATGCCTACGGCCGGACCGGCATCGGTCAGCGCTTGTTGCTCGCGCGTCGCCTCGCGACGGCCGGTGTGCGCTGGGTCACGGTTCGCGATACCGGATGGGATCATCACCAGCGGATCGCGACGACGATCGCGCCACGCCTCGAAGCGTTCGATCGTGCGTTTGCAGCACTGCTACGCGATCTCGAACAGCGCGGCCGCCTCGATCGCACGCTGGTCATCGTCATGACGGAGTTCGGCCGGACCCCGAAACTCAATGCTGACGGTGGGCGCGATCACTGGCCGCGTGTGTTCTCCATCGCGATGGCCGGTGGTGGTATCGCGCGCGGACGCGTACTCGGGGCCAGCGACGAGGTCTGCGCTGCGGTTGCTCGCGATCCCGTTTCTCCTCGCGATCTCGCGACAACGACGTTGCACCTCGTCGGGCTCGATCTCGAGAAGCGACTCATGGCCCCTGGAGGACGACCTGTTCAGATCGTGCGGGACGGTCGCATCCTCCGCGAGATCCTCGCATGAACCCCGTATCGAGAACCCTTCGATGGGCGCTGTGGACCGCGATGGTCCTCGGTTGCGCTGCCTCGGGACTCGCCGCGCAGGTTTGGCCGAAGACGACGTATCTGAGGCCGCACGGTGCGTGCCGCGGCACGACCGTCAACGTCGAGATCCACGGCACGAATCTCGGCGATGCTCGCGAACTCCTCGTTCGATCGGCCCCTGGCTATCCCACATCGACGGCACGCGACATCGAAGTGCTCGCCCTGAAGAGCGTCAAGGACAGCACCGTGCTGGCGACCCTGCGCGTTGCTCCGGATGCTCGCCTCGGAACACGACAATTGCGCGTGCGCACGGCGCACGGAGTGAGCGGGATCGAGTTCTTCAGGATCGGAACGAGGCCGCACGTCGCGGAGCGCGAAGACAACGATGCTCCCGAAACCGCGCAGAAGATCGAGCTCGAGTCGTGCATCGACGGCAGTCTGCAATCCGGCGACATCGACTGGTTCGAAGTCGACATCGATCGGCCGTTGCGACTGCGCATCGAAGTCCTCGGTGTACGCCTGGGCGACGCGCCGATCGACCCTCGTCTCGTGATCGTCGATGCGGACGGTGCGCAGCTGCGCGATGTCGATGACACGATGTTCGGTCGGATGGATCCGCTCGCGTACGTCGACGTCGAGCGGCCCGGCCGCGTGCGCTTCGCGGTGCGCGACACAGGCTGGCGAGGAGCGACGACAGGGGCGGATTACTGCGTGGAGGTCGGTACGTTCGCGCGTCCTCGACTCTCGAAGCCGCTCGCGGTTCGTCCCGGCACGACGGCGACCTTGCGCCTCCTCGGCGACGGTGCGGACTCGGACGACGTAGGGCTCAATGAGATTCGCGTGCCGAGCGATGCCCTCGAACGATCGGGAGGGCTCGGCTTGATGGCCGTGCATCCGTTCGCGACATCGAACCTGCCCTGGTCGACGCGAATCGAATCACCTGCGCGGGCCGCACCGACTCCGCTGCACGTGCGCGTCTCCGATCTCGCAACGACGTTCGAACGCGATCCTGAAGCCGAAGCTGACGTTCCGGCGGTGCCATGCGCGTTCGAGGGTTGTATCGAGCGTCCGCGCGAAGCGGATCGGTTGCGGTTTCGCGGCAAGAAGGGCGATCGTCTGCGGATTCAGGTCGTCGCACGGATCTTGCGTTCTCCGCTCGATGCGGTGATCTCGATCCGAAAGCCACGAGACCGCGTGATCGCGTCGAGCGACGACACGGGCACTTCGGTCGATCCGGTCCTCGATGTCACGTTGCCGAGCGACGGAGCGTACGAGGTCACGATCACGGATCGGATTCGAAGTGGTGGGCCTCTGCATCGCTATCGCGTCGAAGTCGACCGCGTGAAGCGTCGTCCGTATGCGCGGGTGCTGCCTCCTGGGCGCAACGAAGATCATGCGATCGCGATTCCCCGAGGGGGAAGGTCCGGGTTTCGGGTCGTGACGAGTGGGCTCGAAGCAGGCACGCGTTGCCGACTCGAAGGGCTGCCGCCCGGATGCACGAGTGAGGTGTGCACCGTCGAGCGGGGAGCTTCGATCCTGGGGTTCGTGATCCATGCGAGGCCCGATGCCGGACTGTCCTACGCTTCGCTCGGCTTGTCGGTCTCGGCTCCCGGCGAGGATGCGTGGCAGCCACTGCGGATCTGGCAAGTCTCGGATCTCGTACGCGTCACCAACAACCAGCCCTACCTGAGGACCATCGAGACCGAACTTCCGGCGGCTGTCGTCGAGGAGCTTCCGTTCGACATCAAGGTCGTGGCCCCGTCCGAACCACTCGTGCGCGGTGAGGCGATTTCTCTTTCCGTGCGCGCAAGGCCGGCGAAGGGGTTCGGGGAGACGCTCCGTCTGCGTGTGCTGCAGGCCCCACCGGGGATTTCCGCGGGAACGACATCGCTTCGAGCCAGCGAGAAGGCCAGCGAGAAGGAACGCGAAGCGCAACTCGAACTTCGAGCGAACGAGTCCGCAGCCATCGGCACCTTCGGCATCCACGTCATGGCTCGCGTGTACGGGCGCGGTGGTTTCTACGAGTGTGCGTCGGATGTCGTGAAACTGCGCATCGTCGCGAAACCGGAAGCGGAAGTGGGGACGAAATGAGCCACCGACCTCTCCACGCGTGGTCTCGGTCCTCCGTAGCGGTGAGCCTCGCCGCAGCATGTCTCTGCATCGGTACGCCCGTCCTCGCGAGTCCCGAGGACCCCTCCTCGAACGAGTCCTCGAGCATCGTCGCGTTGCACGTCGTGCCGCCTTTCGTGCGCCTCGACGACGCGAGCGATGCTCCACGGATCCTCGTGCTCGCGGAGGATCGCGGCGGAGTCGTTCGCGACGTGACGCACGAAGCGTCCTACGACACCGGTGGGCTCGCGACGTTCATCGACGGTCAGCTCGAGGGAGCTCGTGCCGGGGAAGGGAAGCTCGTCGTGACGCTCGGAACTCGACGCCGCAGTGTTCCGCTCGAGGTCCGCTCGATCGACCAGCCGAAGAGCGTGAGCTACGAACGCGAGGTGCTCCCGACATTGACTCGCGCCGGCTGCAATCAAGGCGCATGTCATGGTGCTGCGGCGGGCAAGAACGGCTTTTCTCTCTCGCTCTTCGGATACGACCCCGAGCGCGATCACAGGGCCCTGACGTACGAGTGGAACGGTCGGCGCATCGATCTACTCGAGCCCGCGAAGAGCCTGCTCCTCCTGAAACCATGCCGTGACGTGACCCACGGTGGTGGCAAGCGGATCGAGCCACGCACGGACGCGTATCGTGTTCTCCACGAGTGGATCTTCGAAGGCGCACCGAGCGACGTCGGCACTCTGCCGCGCCTCGTGGACCTCGTCGTCGAGCCTTCGAGTCTCGTCTTGTCGACACGACCCGAAATGGCGCGAGTGCCATTGATCGTGCGTGCCATCTACGCGGATGGGCAGGATCGGGACGTCACGAAGCTCGCGCTCTTGACGTCCCGAGACGGCGCGGTCGCGGCAATCGACGATTTGGACTCCGAGCCGACGATCGTCGCGAAGTCGCGTGGCGAGTCGATCGTGCTCGCGCGTTTCGGCAACGTCGCCGCGACAGCGCGTGTGCTCGTGCACGAACCGGAATCGGACGCCTTCGTGTGGCCTGCCGATCTTCCGCCGCCCGAGACGCTCGTCGATCGGCACGTGGAGGGGCGCCTTCGCGCGCTTCGCACGCTTCCCGCCGGCCGATGTTCGGACGAGACCTTCGTGCGTCGCGCCTTCGTGGATCTCGTCGGCATGTTGCCGACAGTGGAAGAGACGCGGGCTTTTCTCGCGAGCACCGAAGACGGCAAGCGTGCACGACTCGTCGAGGATCTCGTCGCGCGGTCGGAGTTCACGGACTATCTCGCTCTCGAGTGGGCCGAGGCGTTGCGCATCGAAGCACGACAGCTCGGCGACAAGGGTGCTCGTGCCTTCGATGAGTGGCTTCGCGCGCAAATTTCGGCGCGACGGCCGTTCGACGCGGTCGTGCGCGAACTGTTGACAGCGACCGGCTCCACGTTCGCGGTGCCTGCTGCCAATCTGTTCGTGGTCGAGCGAGATCCGAAACTCATCGCGGAACACGTCGCGCAGGCATTCCTCGGATTGCGCCTGCAGTGTGCGCAGTGTCACGACCATCCGTTCGATCGGTGGACGATGGACGACTACTACGGATTCGGCGCATTCTTCGCGCGCGTCAACCAGAAGCGTGGCGAGGACTACCGAGAGCGCATCGTCTATCCGCGGTTCAGTGGCGAACTGGCTCACGCTCGAACTGGCAAGCCGGCGACTCCCGAGTTCTTGTCCGGTTCTTCGCCCAAGATCGACCGCAACGAGGATCGGCGGCAGGTTCTCGCGGAGTGGTTGACGGCGAAGGACAACCCGTGGTTCGCCAAGAATCTCGCGAATCGCCTGTTCGCGCGTGTCTTCGGTCGCGGGCTCGTCGAGCCCGTCGATGACGTTCGCATCAGCAATCCGCCATCGCATCCCGAACTCCTCGACGCACTCGCTGCGCGACTCGTAGAACTCGAGTGGGACGTCGCGCGATTCGTGACCGAACTCTGCAAGAGCGACGCCTACGGTCGCGCGACCCTCCCGGAAGGTGCGCGCGTCGACAGCTTCGCGGGTCGAGCGCCGAAGCGACTCGAGGCCGAAGTGATGTTCGAAGCGATTCGCGAGCTGACCGGGGTTCGAGAGCGTCCTCGCGGCGCCGCACCGGAGTCCCGCGCACCGGCGTTTCCAGCGGGTGTGACGCTTCCACGGTTCCTCGGGCTCTTCGGGCGCTCGGCGCGCGAAAGTGCATGCACGTGCGAACGCTCGGAACAGCCCAACCTCGCTCAAGTCCTGCACTTACTGCATGGACCCGAGATCGAAGCGAGCCTGCGAAGCCCGAAAGGTCGTCTCGCGCGCCTCGTTGCGGGCAGTGCGACGAACGACGAGATCGTCGACGAACTCTTCGTCGCTGCGTACTCGCGCTCGGCAACCGAAGCCGAGCAGAAGCGACTTGCCGCCGTCATCGGCGACGCGACCGGTCTGGCGAGGCACGCGCTCTTCGCCGACGTGTTGTGGGCCATCATCAACTCCAAAGAGTTCCTGTTCGAGCAATGATGCGACAGCACACGATCACGACTCTGCTCTTGCTCTCCATCGCCGGTATCGCGCGAGCACAGGACACCTCACCCGTGGTGCAAGCAGACGGCTCGAAGTCGGCGCCCGCCCCCTCGGACTCCGAGAAGAGCACCGCGCGCCTCGATGAATTGCTCGAGGCGCTGCAAGACTTGCCACTCGAAGCGTGGCAGAAGAAGCGAGCCGAACTCGTCGCCGAACTCGCGAAGCAGCGCGCACGAGTCGAGGCCATGTCCGTCGAACTCGCGCGTTTCGATGCACTCGCCAAGCTCTGCCGGGGCGTTGCCGCGGTCACGGCACCCGAATCCGAGTCGCCAGCCAAATCCGAGTCGCCAGCCAAATCCGAGAAGGCGGAGTCGGTGCCCACGCGCAAGGATGCGCCTGCTTCGAAACCCGGTACGCAGCCCATGGCATCGCCGCAGCCCATGGCATCGCCGCAGCCCATGGCATCGCCGCAGCCCAAGGCATCGCCAAAGCCCAAGGCCGCGCCGAAATCGAAATCGAAGCCGAAATCCGAGCCCGCGGCGAAAGCGAAGCCTCCGTCGAAGAAGTCCGCACCGAAGGCGCTGTCCGAACCGACTGGCCCTCTCTACACCTTCGAGCGTCACGTCGCGCCCATCATCGATGAGCACTGCATCGCCTGTCACGACACAGGAAGTGCTGAAAGTGGGCTCGATCTCTCGTCGCTGAGTTCGCTCCTCGCAGGTGGGAGTTCGGGTGAGGTGGTCTCCAGCGGGAATCCCGACGCGAGCCGTCTCTGGCGCCTCGTGTCGCATCAGGAGCGGCCCTTCATGCCGCCGGACGAGCCGGCGATCGCGAAGGAGAAGCTCGAGCTGTTGCGTCGTTGGATCGAACTCGGCGCACCGGTCGACGAGGACGCGGCGCGTGCTGGAGCGCTTCGTATCGAACAGGACGCCGCGAAGGCCGCTGCGGAAGCTCGCCGTAGCGGAGTCGTCCAGTCCCCGATGCCTGGCGGTCTCTTGCCTTCGCAGGGGTACGCGACCGGGCGTGCTGCTCCGTTGCGTGCCATGGCCATGAGTCCGGGCGCGCCCGTATTGGCAGTCGGCATCGGCGGTGACGTGCACTTCTTCGATGTTCGCAAGCCGCTGTCGGACGCGGCGGCGAGGCTCGGTTCCTTGCAAGGGATCGAGGATGGGCGCGTCGAGGCGTTGCGCTTCTCTCCGGACGGTCGCTCGGTGGTCGTTGCCGGTGGACGAGCCGGGAAGCATGCCAACGCGGTCGTGATCGACGTGGCGACCGGTCGTGTGCGTGCCTCGGCGTCACGAACGAGGGACAGCTGGACGAGCGCCGACGTCGCGGATGATGGGTCCTTCGTGGTCGCGGGTGCGGAGTCTCGCGTTCGGATCTTCGATGCCGCAGGACAGGAAGTCGCCACGTATCCCCATCGTGATTGGGTTCACGCGGTCCGGATGTCGTTCGACAAGACTCGCGTTGCCAGCCTCGATCGTCGCGGGCAGCTGATTCTGTTCGATCTCGCGAACGAGGGGGCACGTCGCACGATCGACGTGCGCGGCGGACCGACCAGCAGCCTGTGCCTGAATCTGCGTGGCGACGAAATCGTCGTCATCACGAGGGACGGCACGCTGCACCGCTACGCACCGGATCCGAA
This sequence comes from Planctomycetota bacterium, assembly GCA_020426005.1. Classification (GTDB taxonomy): domain Bacteria; phylum Planctomycetota; class UBA1135; order UBA1135; genus JACKHW01. The sequence continues at coordinate 12,042 of JAGQQW010000160.1, forward strand.
GGTCGCAGGCGCTCTCCGCGAGGCGAGCTCCGCGCGCCTTCACGGCGCGAGCGGGGTTGCCGTCGAGGCCATTCGGGATGGGTACGTGTCTCTCGCCGAGGGCGGGGAGCTCATTCGGCTCGATGCGGCGCTCCGACCTCGTGGCAAAGATCGTGTGCGCTGTGATCGGCCTGTCTGTCTCGCCGTCGAGCTCGGTGGTGGGCGCGCCTTCGTCGGAGGCCTCGACGGAACGCTTTACGACACGAAGTTCGTCGGTGGCAAGGCGAAGGCGCCCGTCGTCACCGTCCTTCGGTCTTCGACTTCAGCTTCATCTTCATCAGCTTCGGGGCAATGACCGCGCGGCAATACCCGGCATTCGGGTTGAGCCTGTAGTAGTCCTGGTGATCGACCTCGGCCGGCCAGAACTCGGTGGCGCGTGTGATCTCGGTCACGATGGGGGCAGCGAACTCGCCAGCATGCGACGTCTTCGATGCCTCGGCGGCGGCTCGCTGGGCTTCGTCGTGCCAGAAGATGGCGGACCGGTATTGCGTACCTACATCGTGTCCCTGGCGATTGAGAGTCGTCGGGTCGTGCAGGGCCCAGAACCACTCGAGGAGTTCCGTGTACGAGATCTTGGCGGGGTCGAAGTGGACTCGAACCGCCTCGGCATGCCCCGTGGCTCCGGAGCAGACTTCCTTGTAGGTGGGACGGCTCGTCGTGCCACCCGTGTAGCCAGACTCGACGTCGTGCACGCCTTCGACCTGTTCGAGGACCGCCTCGACACACCAGAAGCAGCCGGCAGCAAAGGTGGCGACTTCGAGACGTTCGGGGGCATCGCCCGTGGAGTTCGCGGCGTCCGCGGCAGGCGTCATCGGCGTGGGCTCCTTTT
>JAGQQW010000161.1 GCA_020426005.1 Planctomycetota bacterium
CAGGACGAGGACCAAGAAGACGACGGCGCCGACGACCAGATTGCCACCGACGACGAATTCTCCGAACGCGTCGATGATGCTGCCGGCATTTGCCTCTCCGAGGATCAGCTTGGTGCTCGCGACGTTGAGCGCGAGTCGGAACAGCGTCGCGAGGAGGAGCAGCGTCGGGAAGGAAGGCAGCTTGATCGCGGAGTGGGCGTAGAGGGCGACGAGGAGCGTGAGGATCGCTGCCGAGATGTTCGTCGCGATCAAGAAGTCCATCGCTGCCGGCGGCACCGGGACGATCATCAAGCTGACGACGACCAAGACCGCGACGGCGAAGACGAGATCACTCGACTTCGCGAAATACTCACGCACTGGACGCATACTCGTTCTTCCTCAAAGTGGTGCGATGCACGGACTCGAAGTCCGTGCATCGCGAGGTCTCACTCGGCTCGCATCGATGGGTCGGGGATCCGGTAGGATTTGGTGCTACCGTCCGTGAGTTGCACCTCGACGGTAACTCCCGGTGGATAGGCTGCACCGGGCTGGTCGAAGCGGAAGTGCTCGCGACCGCCGTTCGCGACCGATGCGTAGTCACCCTGCTCGAGCACCTGTCCGTTCGCGTCGCGCAGGACGACGCCGGCGACCTTGCCTGTCATCTCCGGTGGAAGGAGCGTGACGAGCTGACCGGTCGTTTCGGAAACGGGCTTCCAGAGGAATCCGTCGCCGAAGAGGTTTTGAGTCGGACCCTTCGGAATCGAGGGGCCGCCGGCTGCGGCGGTACGCATCTGTGGGTTTTGCGCGGCCTTCGTGGCTTCCGCCTTCTTGTCCGTGACATCCTTCCCCTGCATGAGGGCGTCGATCTCGTTCTTCTGTTCGTCCTCGAGATCGTCCGCGAGCAGTGAGCCCAGGGGGCGGTGCTCGGGCTTCTTGTCTCCCGCGTCGAACGCGGACAAGCGCCTTTGAGCCTTCGCGACGGCGTCTTCGAACGGCGCTCGCGCGACACTGTCGTCACCCTGACCGCCGCGACCGTCGAAGAGCTCGTCCTTGTTCTCATCGAGTTGTGCGGCGGCGAAGGCCTCGGAGTGGAGCTTGGTCGCTTGGCGTTTCGTCAGAACGCCGCTTTCGATGAGCTCTCGAAGGGCTTCTTGTGCACGCGCTTCGTAGCCCTTTCTCTGTCCGGGCTCGCGCGTTCCCTCAAAGGCCTCCTTGAATGCGGCGGATGCCTCGGGTCCGTGCTTCTCCTGGATGCGCGCATGGAGCACGGCGGCGTAGAGGCGTTCTTCATTGATCAGGCCCTTCTTGCTCGGGCCCGCGATTTCGCGAATCGCCTCTTCGAATCCTGCCTTCGAGCTCGGGGTCTCAGAAGCCTCGTCGGTCGTAGTGCTCTTGGGTTCGGCCACGGGCTTTGCCGCGGTTCGAGCTCCCTGGAAGAGTCGGCGAACGCCGCCTAAGAACCCTCCTTTCGTCTCGGGTTCCGTTGCAGTGCTCGGAGCGGGACTGCCGGCGAGAGGAAAGCGCGCATCCTCGACGAGATCCGGTTGTTCGCTCTGCGTTGCCGCGCGCTGCGCGGCAACTCGCTCTTGTTCGTCTTGCTCGACGCGTGCCGTAGCCTGCGGCGTCGTCGCCGATACGGGGCCAATGCTGGTCATGATCTACCTCGGTTCAGGTTCGTGAATCAGAAGATCGAGCTGACGCTGTCCCACGCGTCCGACACGGCATCGCCCGCCTTGTCGAGTCCCGCTTCCATCTGGGGCATGACGTCTTCGGCGAAGTCGCCAAGCTCGCCGCCAGCCATTTCGCCGAGCTCCTCACCGACCATCGAGCCGATGGCGCCACCGACGATGGCGCCGACGGGCGCGAGCGGTGCGGTGACTCCGAACGCCATCATCGCTCCGGCGCCGATCGAGGAGCCGACGCTCTGTCCGACCTTCGCTCCGACCGCACCGCCAGCAGCTTCGAAGAGTGCGTCGCTCTTGTCTTCGGCACCGAGGATCCCGAATAGGCTCATTCCCGCGTTGGCGAAGCCGAGTCCCTTCGAGATGCCTCCGAGTTGCGCGACTTGGTCGAGCACGACGTGCTTCTGACCAGCGGGCAACGCTTCTTCGAGAGCCTTGGCCCACTCGAGCTTCGATCCGTCGACGAGGCCCTTGGTTCCGGTGCCGAATAGCCCGGCCATGTCCATGACCTCGAGCACCTGCGGAAGCAGGTCTTGGAAGAGCTCTTGCCCCTCGGCGTTGCCCGCGGCCGCAAGCGCTACACCGAGCTGGTTCGCGTCCTTGCCTGCCGTGAGTTCTTGCGCGAGTTGGAGGGCCTGCGTCGTCTGTGTGATTGCGTTCAAATCCATGCTGTGAGTCCTTGATTCGTGGTTTCGTGAGTCCCTGTGTTCGGGTGTCCGTCCGCGATCACGCCTTGCTGTTGCGCGCGAAGTTCATCTTCGATTCGTGGTCGGTCTTGCTGATGTTCGAGATGAGCTCGCCGATCTGCTTCTTCGATTGATTGAGCTGCTGCAGCCCGAACATCGAATCGCGGAGCTTGCGATTCACGTCTTGCGACTCGGGAGCGTTGGCTCCGGAACCGCCATTCGACGCTGCCGATTGCGTCTTGTCGCGAGAGTCCTCGAGCGCGCCGACCTCGAGCCCCTTCAGGTAGATGCGGCGCTCGATGATCGATTCGAGCGTCATGAGCAGCGCGAGGATGTTGCCCTTGCTGTTCTTGAGTTGCTGTAGGAGATCCTGCAGCTCCGAGTCGCCTTCGGAGTCGTAGTCGTTGAAGGTCTTGTTCTTGCTCGTGCCGCCGAGGCCATCGAGGACCTTCTGGCTGATCTCCTTCCCTTGATCGTTACCGTGGAAGAGGTCGTCGACTTCGTCACCGGCCTCGATCACGCTGCCGTCCACCTCGGATTCGTCGAGTTCGCGCGCTCGGCCTTCGAAGTCCGTGAACTGCGGTCCCTCCTTCGAATGCACACCGGCAGCCTTGTACGCATCGGATCCGTTCATGACGTGTAGCTCGTCGATCCATGCTGCGCCGTTCTCGTCCTTTGCGGTTGGGACGACGGTCAGCTTCGTGCCGTCCTTGAGGTCGATCGTGAGATTGTCCTCGTGGAAGTCGTATTTGTTCCCGTCACCCGTCCAGAGGTGCGGATCGCCCCAGATGCGCGAAGTCGTGTCGTTCGTCTTGTCGCGAATGATGATCTCGTCTTTCGTCACGGTGATCTCGTACCGTGGCGTTTGGATCTTGTTGCCGTCGCGCCGGACTTTGTCGCCCTTCGGCGCGTTGCAGTTTTGAACCTTCGAGTCGGCGGATGGTGCTTGGACGTTCATGGAACTCATGTCGTGAGGTTTCTCGTGTAAGGGTTGTGCTGTTTCGGTCGTCGCACTGATCGTGCGGCGCGTCGATGAGTTGCGGGAAAAACAGAGAGGCCGTCTCCAGCGGGAAACGGCCTCTCTCGTCCCTCTCTCTCTCGTTCTCTTCAGGTTGCTCGCTTCGTGTTCTCCTTCATGAATGGTCTCGGTTCGTGACGACCCCTCGAGACCTCGCGGTGCGCTGCTCTGGGCTGGCTTGTTCGGAATGAGGTTTCCCACTGCATCCCGCACGGGCCAAGTCTCGGATCGTGACATGAGACTGATCGAGGGCTCGCGCTCGTTGTTGCGGAAGCGTCACGTAGATTCTTCGATCCGCGCCAACCACGCAGGCTCGTCACCGAGGACCTCGAGCCCGTGCTCGCGCGTCCAGTAAAAGACCGCTTCGACCGCGAGTCGGTGTTCGTCGGGAACGAAGTCTCCGGCTTCCAGATCGCGGTGCAGGGCGCGGGCGAGCGGGATCTCACGTCGGATCGGGATCTTCTCATCGCGCGCACGATCGATCATCCGTCGTGCGAGTGCGTCCGTGCCCTTTGCGACGAGTTTGACGTAGGCCCCTTGCTCGTCTGCGTCGGCTCGGAGCGCGCAGGCGTAGTGTGTCGGATTCACGACGAGGACGTCGGACTCGGACACTTGCATCAGCGTTTGGTTCTCGAGGATCTCCTTGTGAAGTCGCTTGCGTTCCCCGCGCTGTTGCGGGTCGCCTTGGTCCTCCTTGTTCTCGCGCTTGACTTCGTCCTTGGCCATCTTCATGCGCTCGCCGAAACGGCGACGCTGATCCCAGAGATCAAAAGCCGCCAGCACGAGCCCGGCGACGATGACGTAGCGCGCCATGTGACCGATCACGGATTTCACGACACTGACGCTTTGCATTGGGGAGGCGTAGACGAGCCGGAGGAGCCCGGGCAAGCAGGCGCGGAAAGCGAGCCAGCAGGCGAGTCCGACGAAGAGGACTTTCGCGAGCGACTTGGTCAACTCGATCCAAGCTTCCTTCGCGAAGAATCGTTGTTTCGCGCCGGCGATTGGATCGAGCTTGGACCACTTGGGCAGGAGGGCCTTGAAGCTCAGGAGTGGACCGACCTGCGCGAACGGCACGATCACTGACGCGAGCAACAACACCGCGAAGAGTGGTAGGAGCGCCGATCCGACACCGAGGAGTTCATTTCCGAGGATGTCGACGAGACCGAGGGATGGCTCCGTCGAACCGGGCGCGAGAGCGAAGATGCGCACCATGCCCGCATGCAATCGGTCGTAGATTCGCGGAATCGAGGACGCGGCCGTGAGCAGTCCGACCGCCAGGAGAACGACGTTCGCGAACTCTTGGGACTTCCACGCGTCACCGTCTTCCCGTGCTTTGCGGAGTCGTCTCGCCGTCGGCTTCTCGGTGCGCTCGTCGGACATCGCGTTAGCCGAGCAAGAAGTCGAGGACGCGTCGCGGGATCGTCAGGCGCACGACTTCGAAGACCCGCGGTAGGAGGAGCAGCAAGACGAGAAGTCCGAGGGTCCCCTTGAGAGTCATGCTGAGGAAGAAGACCTGGATCTGCGGCGCGATCTTGCTGAGAAGGGCGAATGCCGCATCGAGCACGAGCATCGTCGCGATCACCGGGGTCGCGATTTGCACACAGACGAGGAAGAGGTCCGTGAAGGCGACGATCGAGGCCCGGATCGCACCGCTGCCCACGAGATGTGGCGGCAGTGCCCCCCCGGGTGGCAACGTTCGAAAGCTCTCACCAAGTCCCAGCAAGAGCATCCGGTGTCCTCCCGCGAGTAAGAAGACGAGCACGAAAGCGTTCATGAAGAAGCCCGAGAGCACCGAAGCCTGCTGCCTGCTCGTGGGGTCGAGGACAGATGCCATGCTCGCGCCTCGAGCCGTGTCCATGAACGCGCCGGCTGCCGCGAAGAGATGGAAGAGCACGCGCACGAAGATCGCGAGCGTGATGCCGATCAAGATCTCCTTCGCGAACACGGGCACGAAGCTGGACGTGCGTGCATCGAGCGCGACGAAGGGCAGGAAGACCGGCAAGAGGACGAGGGTCAACAGGACCGCGAGGCCGATGCGGAAGCGCGCAGGAGTGACGTCTCCGCCCAGCAGCGGAGTGAAGACCACGAGGGGTGCGATGCGACAGAAGAGCATGACCGCCGCGGTCGGTGCCGGGCCGCCGAAGGCTGCCTCCAGTGCTTTCGACAACTGTTCCCACATGGATCAGCTCATGTCGCCGATCATTTCGAGGAGCTGGCGAGCGAAGCCGACGAGTGCATGGATCGCTGACAGGCCGAATGCGAGCACGACGCCGTAGACCGCGACGATCTTCGGGACGACCGTCAACGTCTGCTCTTGGATCTGCGTCGCTGCTTGAAAGATGCTGATCAACAAGCCGAGCAGCATCGCGACGAGAACCGGCGGTGCGCTCAGTGTGATCGCGAGCAGCAGCGCTTCACGACCGATCTGCAAGACCGTGGCGAAGTCGATAGTCATGCCGCGAGGTTCCTTTGGTCAAGGCACATAGCTTTCGACGATTCCTTCGATCAAGAGTCGCCAGCCGTCGACGAGGACGAAGAGCAGGATCTTCAACGGCAGACTGACGAGCGATGGCTGCATCATGTGCATGCCCATCGCGAGCAGGATGTTGCTGACGACCAGGTCGAGGACCAGGAACGGAATGAACAGCAAGAACCCGATCTGGAAGGCGCGTGTCAGTTCGGTCAGCACGAACGCCGGGGCTCGGATCGTCAGCGTATCGTAGACGTCTTGCCATTCACTCTGCGCCAAGCGCATGCCGACATCGGGTGTCTCTTGTCTGTTCGCTCGTCCCTGATCTGCGAGCAAGCGCGTGCGCAGGCCGCGGAAGAGTTCGACGTTCTGAGGATCACTATGCCGCTCCAAGAAGTGGCGCAATGATTCCTCCACGGACGTGGCGAACGCGACCGCGTCGAGCTGCTGTGCCACGCCGTCCGATCGTGCTTTGCTCTCGTAACGACTCCACGCATCGATCGCGACGGGCGCCATGATGTGCAAGCTGAGGATGAGGGCGATGCCAGTGAGGACGCTAGTCGGTGGGATCTGTGGTGTTCCGATGGCCTGCCGCAGGATGCCGAGCGTGATGACGAGTTTCGCGAAGGACGTCACCATCGTCAGCAAGAACGGTAGGAGCGACATCGCGACGAGCAGCAACATGAAGGTCTGCGTCGAAGCCGTCGCTGCGGGTGCGGAGCTCTGAGCGATCAGCAGATTCACGATGCTTCTCCGAGCAGGTCGAGGCTCGTTCGATGTTGTGTCTCGCGGACCGTCCTAGTGCGCTCCGTGGCTCCATCCATGCGCTCGATCCTGTGAATGCCCGCTTCCGTCATCGCGATCAATACGTGCGATCCATCGACACGAACGAGCAGCAAGCTTCGGCGCGGACCGAGCTCGAGGCGTTCGACGACTTCGAGGCGTTCGCAGGAAGCGAGTCGTTGCTTCCGGCGAAACACGTGAGGCGTGATTCGAAGCACGACGTAAAGAAGGGCGACCATCGTGCCGAGCACGAGAAGCATCGACGTGACGCCGGCTCCGTAGTCGCCGATGGGGGGCCTCGATGCGAGTGAGCTGGTGATCACGTTTCCTCCGAGTTCAGGACTCTCAAGGCCAGCTCGCCGTCGTAGCGCAGGGCTTCGACCGGAAGCCGACGTCCGCCAGCGAGACTGAGCGAGTCGACTGCCGAGCGGACGAGCGTGAGTTCGCTTCCTCGACGCAGCAGCAAGAGTTCGCGCGCATGCAATTGCACACTGCCGAGACAGAGGGTCGTCTCGTCATCGGACGGCGCTTTGATGTGGGGATCCGAGAGCCTCACGCGCATGGCATGCGCACGATCGTGCAACACTTCCGCGGATGCGACGTGCCAACCGGAGTCACTGCGGAGCGTGCAGCTCGCGAGGTGGCTAGCGAGATCGGGCGCGCCGAGGAGCACGATACTTCCCGGTACGAGCATCGAATGCTCATCAGGGTTCAGATGTATGGGTGGTCCATGGATACGCAGCACGCATCGCTCGGGCGGCCGGAGTTCTGGGAGCTGCTCGAGCTCGGCAAGTCCTGCGCGGAAATCAGGCAGACCGTAACCGAAGATCTGCGTGTACACGTCGCGACCCGCGATACGGATGTGAATCGGGAGCGGGTCTTGGTCGTAGCTCTCGCAGAGTTCGGCTGCCGCCGCGCCGTGCAGAGAACTCGACCAACGAACGTCGCGTGCACGGAGAGCGGTGACGAGATTGCCGAAGACCAGCAGAGCGATGCCTTCGAGGATCCCGAGCTCGACCTCACTGAGCTCTCCTGCGGCGACGTAGCCAGAGAGAGCGATGGCGCACGCATCGACGAGGGCGCGTCGTGACTCGGTGTCGATGCCGATCGCCCATTCATGCTCTTCGAGCCGAAATTCGGCCGCGAAGGCGATCTCGGAACCGGACCAGGGCGCAGGAGCATTCGCTGCCGGGCACGCGACGCGGACCGGAACACCGGTGATCGTCTCGAGAATGCGCTCGCTCGACTGCAACACGCGGCAGAGCGCCATTCTCTCTTCGATTGGTATTTGCGCACCCGAGACCCGCGCGGCGTACGCAAGGAGACCCAGCTGAGTCCGTAGTCCAGGGTTCGCGTGACGCAGTCCGTCCATGCCTTCTCATCGCTGTGGCTTCGCGAGTGTTGCGAATCCGATGCGCAAGACTTCCGCATGTAAGAGCTCGGGACTTGTCGCCATAGCCACCTCGGTTCGAGCACTCCTGACGAGTGTCGACGGAGGTGAACATGGAAAACGAGCTGGAAGCGACAGACATCCGAAACGAGCCGACAAGGCCCCGGCAACGGCAACTGGTGCTGACAACGTGTGGGGGGGCGAGCAGACCTCGGCGAATGACCTTCGCAAAGTCCGAGGTCCTCATTGGACGTCGGTCCGATTGCGACTTCGTCGTGGACTCGGACGCGGGGTTTCTCGTCTCTGGGCTGCATGCTCGACTGCGCGCCGACGGCGATACGTGGTCCCTCGAAGATCTCGGCTCGAAGAATGGGAGCTTCGTCGACGGGGAGCCCGTCCACGGTCGCGCATGCGTTGCCCCGGGATCGATCGTGAGTCTCGGAGATCCCGACGACGACGGCAGCCTGCAGCTCCGCGCCGAGTTCGAAGGATCCTCACGAAGCGTGGCACGTCCTGACAAGGCGAGTGGTGACTCCAAACCAGCGGACGGCTTGTTCGGCATGCTTGCGCGCAAGGTCCGTTCGGCCAAAGACCGGCGTGATCTCAAGCGCCGCGTTGCGGAGCTGGAGCCCACGGTCGAGAGCCTCGCCGACGAGCTCCGTCGACGGAGTGCGGAGCTTGGGCGAATCGCGTGGACGCAGCACGTCGAATCCTGCGAATCCTACGCCGCTTCGACGGGACTGCGTCGCGAATCCGAGCTCGTGGACGAAGCGCTAGCCCGCATCGAGGAAGCGGAGGCCGCTGATCGCAAGGATCAGACTGCGTTCGACGAATGGTTCGAAGCCTGGACGCGGGACCACGCCGTCGTGTCAGAAGCGCATGAACGTGCATGCCGCGAGGCGCACGAGAGCGCGGAAGCATTGGAGGCGGCGGACAGAGATCTTCTTGCTGCAGCTCGTGCTGTCCACGAGCTCGCCGAAGAAACGTGCAACGCGACCCTCGCTTGGGTCGAGGAGCACTCGGACTGCATCGGTAATGGCTATCTGGATGCGCGCAAGACCTTGCATGACCGCGTGGTCGCGCTCGCCGACGCGTTGGGTTCCCCGCCCGAGGGTTTCGATGAGCTTCTCGGACGTCGGGAGGATCGACGAGAGCGAGATGCGTGCTGTCTCGAATCGGTCATGGAAGCGCGCGCACGACTCGAAGCCGTCCTGAGCGAAAAGGAACAACGGGACGCGTCGTTGCGAGAGCAACTCACGCTTTCCGAACGACGTCGAGAAGAAGCACTTGCCACCCGGTCGGAGCATATGAGACGTCTCGAAGCTGTCTTTCCGGATCTCGGCCAGGAGATCGTTCGTGGGCCCCGCGGCTTCGCCTTTCGACTCGTCGAGTTCGAGGCTGCGCGCGCGGCCGAGGAACGATGGCGGGATCGCTACACCGAACTCGAGGACTTGCGTGCAGCCCTTGAACGATTGCAGGCCGATTGAGCATGGAGCACGAAGTCGATTCAGGAAGAGGAGAAGGAGGTACGAATGATCGTCATTCGCCACATTCGAGGGAGTTCCCTCGCAGGAAAGGTGCAGGAGTTCGACCGGGACAGCGTCGTCCTCGGTCGCTTGCCGAGCAGTGATGTCGTCTTCGATCCACGTGCGGACCGTATCGTCTCGGGACGCCACGCCGAGATCCGGCGCGAAGGGCATTCTCTCGTGATCGAGGACCAGCGCTCGGCGGGCGGGACCTACGTCAATGGATCTCGCATCGCAGGAAAGCAGGGGCTGAAGGCATCGGATCTCGTCCTTCTCGGTGGACCCGGTGGTGCCGAGTTCGCCGTGATGCAGAGTGACGGCAGCGAGCTCGAGAAGACGATGCTTCCGGAGTCGCCGGGCTTCGACGCGACGATCGACGCGAAGCGCCCGAGTCGTCGGGTCGAAAAGGCATCGATCGGCATGAACACGTTGATGAACGTCGTTCAGGCGAACGTCAAGAGTGAGCGGCGCCGGATGCTCAAGTTCGGTGTGCCTGCCGTTGTCGTTCTCGTGACGACCATCGCGTGGTTCACGCGGAGTGGTGCGGCGGCGCGGGAGAACTGGGCAGAGGTCTTCGCCAAGGCGAAGCCGAGCGTCTACTTGGTGTTGAAGCGGCAGGAGTTCGACGGGCAGGAAGTCGAGGCGCAGGTTGGCACGGCATGGTGTGTCGATCGGGACCGTGGCTTGCTCGCGACGAATGCGCACGTCGCGGCTGCGTTCAAGGAGGATGGTCAGCTCTTGATCGCACGGAGCACGACGGATCCCGTGCACGACCTTCAGATCACGAAGGCGCGTCAGCATCCGGCGTACGCGAGCTTTCAGGAGCTGAGCTCGGTCTATGACCCGTTCGTGGCGAATTCGCGAACTGGTGCACTCGACGTGCCACCACCGTTCGACGTCGCGCTATTCACGATCGCAGAATCGGATCGACGGAAGTTGCCGGAAGCGTTGCCTCTCGCGGATGCAGACCGGATCGCCGAGCTTCGTGCAGGCGAGACCGTATCGTCGGTCGGCTTTCCGGGTGAGGGTAAGGCGGGGGGAGGAACGAGTCTCGAGAGGCCCGAAGCAACGCAAAGCCCTGGTGAAGTGACGCGCTTGGCGGACGCCTTCTTCGGACGCGCCGAAAGCCCGGAAGAGGCGGTGGCGCTGTCGTTCAACATGAACATCACGGGCGGCGCAAGCGGCAGTCCGGTGTTGGGCACGGACGGTCGCGTCGTTGCACTCTTCTCGGCTGGTGACGTTGCTCCTGTCGAGGGAATGCGCATCTTCAATGGCGCGTCGTATGGTCCGCGTGTCGATCTGTTGCGTGAGTTGCTTGAAGATACCGCGCAGTCGAAGCAGGAAGCGAGGATTGCTGCGTTGAGAACACAGTTCTTGGCGAAGTTCCGAGTCGGGGCCGAAGCTTCCCGGATCGTGGCGCGGGTTCGTGCGTCGCGACTCCTCAGCACCGTGCGTCGCCGCACGGTCAAGCTGGAACTGCTCGAAGACTTCGAGGTCGAACTCGACGGACTCGGGTTGAGTCATGCAAAACGTGTGGCGCGTGTGAGTTTGCAGGCACGACGTACCTATGTGCTCGTTGCGGTCGCGAAGGACTTTCCCCAACAGCCGCAGCTCGAGTATCGGTTGAGGAGCACGACAGCATGGAGGTCTTTGAAGGCTGCGGAGATCGGGCACATCGCGATTCGCGAGCTCTCGTTGCCGAGCTCGGCGACGATCGAGGTCCGTGTTCGTCTCTCGAAGAACGACGGCATCGAGGGCGCGGGGCGCGTTTCCTTGGTCGTGTTTGAGGCGGCGAGCTAGCCGCGCAACTCGAAGCTGAGTAGCGCGATCAGTCGGTTGACGGCGCTCGCGATTTGCGTCCTTGCTTCGCGGCGTGAGACTTCTTGGACCCTCGGGATGAGGAATGATTCATGGACATGACTTCGAGATTGCGTCAGCGTTCTCGCGCTTCTTCGGTGATTCGAGCTCTTGGACAGTTTCTCCTTGTCGCGGGTGGAGTGTCTTTGTGCATCGTGTGTCCGATTCTGTGCATTCGTCGGAACCGCGAGGTCGAGCCGGCGGCTGCTCGGTTGCCCGAGGATCGTGTTTGGCAACCCGCGAAGTCCGCTTGAGCGCGTGATGTCTCGTCTGCGTGGGTTCGCGGAGACGGGCGTCTGAGCCATTCGGGATATGCCGTCGAAGCTCTCTGTTGTGCGCCGAGTGGCTATTCCATGCGCACGTCGACGAGTTCGAGACCGAGCGCTGCGAGTTCGTTGCGGAGTCCCTCGATTGCGTCCGAGAGTTCCGACGATTCGCGTCCGCGCAAGCGAACCCGGACTCTGCGCTGTCCGAGACTCGTCAGCGCGAGGTCAACGCTCTCGAGCCAATCCTGATGGCCGAGTCGCAACTGAAACTCGTATGCCGTCGGAGCGTGTTCGATCAGGCATGCGAACGCCGCGATGCGCTGCATCTGCGCGCGCGGATCACGAAAGTCGGAAACTCGAGTCTGCGCTCGAGTGACTCCGCGACCGCTCGGCGCCTCCCCCCGGAGCTCGGGGTCGATTCTGACATCCTCGATGCTCTCGTCCGCTCCTGCATTGATCGAAAACTCGCGATCGAGAGTGTCTCTCTCGTGTGGCGTTTCGTATGCCTTCGGTTCAGCCGTTTCTGAGTCGGGTATCGAATCGCCGATCGTGCCGTTCGTGAGGCGCGCGTCGGCCTGCTGATATCCGGGATCTTGTCTAGAGTGCTCCGCTGCACGCGGCACACTTGCGTCGTGATTGCGTGCGTTCGCGCTGTGCTTGCGTATGTGTGCAGCCGATTCCAGTCGCGGAAGCGGATCCCGTCGTAATAACCCCGCGAAGTTCGCACAGTGACGGCGCGCGGAGCGATCCTGGGCCAAGCGTGCGTCGCGCAGCCTTTCTGCTGCGAGGTCTTCGGCGCGACGATCGTCGTAGCCTGATTCGACAGGTTGCATCTCAGAAGCCCTCTTCCGATTCGAGTCCGCCAATCCAGCGCGATTCAGCGCTCTCGGCATCCGCGTCGGATTCGCATTCTTCGCGGGCGAGCTTGTGAGCCTTCTTTTGCTCTTCGCGCAATCGCTCGAGCGCCCGCAGCTTTCCCTCCTTCGAGTCGCATTCCTTGCGAGCGATCTCTGCGCGCATTTGACAGTGTT
>JAGQQW010000162.1 GCA_020426005.1 Planctomycetota bacterium
CTTCACGATCGAGGATCCACGCGCGCAGATCTTCGAGGTGCGTGTTGCGGACGAAAACGATCGACTCTGGTTCTTCCGATCGATCGGTCGCGTCTTCGCGCTCAACCTGCCGGCCTGCGATGCCAGGATCAGCGCGTTCGTGCACCCCCGGCGCTCAGCGCGCAAGCGCATCCCACTCGGCGATGAGCCACGACACGTCTCGATGCAGTTGCGATAGAGCTACAACACCCAGACGAAGTTCACGAACGCGCGCAACTCGTTCTGGCTCGGGTTGCGGTCGTTCTGTCGACCGAGCGCGTTCGAGATGTGATGGTAGATCGTGCCGACCTGGAGTCGCGTCGTGTCGCTCAGGCGGAAGTCGTAGCCAGGACCGAAGCTGAACGAGAAGTTCCACGTCGTCCCGGGTGGCGGGATCCGGTGGTTGGCCAGTTGGTAGCCGCCCGTCACGTCGAGGAAGAGGCCGAAACCGGGAATCGGATACGTCCTGAGCAATCCCTCGATCTCCCCACTCTCGACGTTGTCCCCGGGTGTCCACCAGCTCGCGAAGCGGCCCGAGACGCCAATCGCGACATCGTCCGCAACGAACTTCGCGGCGCGCAACTCGACGCCTGTGTCGTCGACTTCACCCTGACCGTCCCAAAAGAGGGAACGCCCCAAGATCGGCACACCATGGAAGGCACCGGCGCTCACGAAGGCGCTGCCTTTCTCGCGCCATGGCGCGCGTGGTGTCTCCACCGCGGCGCACGACGTCAGGAAAGTCATCAGGGCAAGAGGGACGAGTGGTAGGGTCGGTTTCAGCTTCACGATCTGGGACCGCGATACCCTCGACACTCGTAGATTTCAGCATCGAAGAGCGAAATCCCGAGGCGACGGACCTCGACGTGATCGACTCGGCGAATCTCGTCGAAGCACTCCGATGCACGCTCGACCATGCCACTCCGGTGATTCGGCCGCGGTACGACGAAGATCGCGTCCTGCCCGATTCGCGTCGTCGGATTCGTCCAGTGATCGAACTGCAACGCTTGGATGCCGAGGACGTTCTGGGCGAGCACGGGCTCGCCGCGATCTCGCGCCGACGCATTTCGAGGATGCCCGGAGCTCGACCACAGCATCGAAAGGCTGCGGCTGAGCTGCGCTGCATCCCGGTAGTCCGGGCCGAAGAAGAACACGTTTCCCTCGATTCCGTCCCGTTGGTCGACGATCTCCTCCCACTCCTCCGCGCGCTGCGCGATCTCGTCCCAGCCAGCCCACGAGGTCCCTTTGCTCGATGGAACGAACCAGACGATCGGGCCCAGTAGAAGCAGCCACGCGGTCGAGACGAGTGCGATCCTGCCACGCGCAACCCATCGATCTGGAGCAGTGACCGAACCACGCTGGTCGACCCAGATCGCCAATCCGAGCACGAGGATCGCGATTGCCGGCGCGAGCCAGTTCATCTTGACCTGGATCCAGAACGACATGACACCGAAGTAGGCGGGAAGCGGCAGCCCGAACGCTGCGATCCAAGACAGCCTGGGGTCGCGACCCTCGGCTCGTGCCGAGCGAGACTTCAGGAGCCAAGACCTGAAGAACCACGGTAAGGCAACGATCGCGGCGACCGCGACCGCGGGGTGGACCATCAATACCTGTCCGCCAACGAGCTGCTGGAACCACTTGAGCCCGAAGTGCGCTTTGGAGAAGCGTCCGTCCGTCTGGAAGCGGAACGACTCGAAGTCGTTTTGCACGTTCCAAAGAACGACCGGCAAGAACACGATCGCGGCGACGAGAACGCCCAAGTACGGCCCGGGGCGCAACAGCTGCTTCCGCATCATGGGGTCGCTCACGAGCACCATGACGCCGCCGATCGCAAGGAACGCCGCCGTGTATTTGCTGAGCAGAGCCGCTCCTGCGCATGCTCCCGCAACGACCCACCAGCGGAGAGCGCCCACACGCGCTCGATAGAGAGCGTAGACCGTCGCGACCCAGAAGCAGATCAATGGTGCATCGGGATTCGCGAGGAAGCGCCCCATCAAGATCGCGGGCACGGACATCCCGAAGAGGAGCCAGGCCGTTCGGCCGAGCGAGCCGACGCCGAATCGTCGTAGGAGCTGCAAGCCGACGAACGCGACGCCCATGCCGGATGCCCACGTTCCGATGCGCAATCCCAAGGCGCCGTCGCCGAACAAAGCGGTTCCGATCCAGATCAGCCACGCAACCATTGGCGGGTGATCGAAATAGGAAAGCGCCGGGTGCTGTGCGTAGTTCCAGTAGTAGGCCTCTTGCGAGAACACCGGCATCGCGATGCTCAGCCAGAGCGTCATCGCACCGCCGAGGAGCAGCAGGGCCGTCTCGTGATGGATACGCGCGCGCGCGCAGAGGTAGCGGAAGGACAGGACAGGAACGATGATCGCCTCCAAACGTGATGGAACCGAACGAGGCTGCACCACGTAGCTCTTTTCGCCGAACGGCGGCATCCCGTCCACATGTCTACGCGATGTCGCCGCAAAAGAACGACCGAAACGCGGGGGCAACGCTTCGATCGTGTAAGAACGCCAAACCAGGCGACCCGTGTCTGCAGAACGAGCACACGAAGCACTGGAAGCGACACGAACCGTAGCCGCGGAGGCTGAGTCTCCACTGAGCCGTCGAAAACGCGCTGTCGAGACCCCGCTGTCGAGACCCCTATCCGTCCAAACGCGATCCGTCCGAACGCGGTCAGCTCAAATAGACGAGATGCGATCCGACGGGCGGCTCGGCGGTCGGCGAGACGAGGTGCAGCCGCTCGTCCTTGACGTAGAACATCGCGATCGCATCCGGGTTCTTCACGCGGAAGTCTTCGATGTCGAACTCTTCCTTCAGCTGGGTCACTTTGAACGTGTTGCCCTTCCAGTAGCGACTCGTGATCGCGCGGAACGTCCCCGCTTCGCCCCACGGCGTGCGACCACTCATGTCCGCCTTCGCCGAATCCGTCCCCGACGGCGTCAACTGGAACACCGCCTCCCTTCCGAGCTCGCGCGCAAAACGCAGACAGGTCAACGCGTTGTAGTTGTCGTCCTCCGTCGCGCCGAAGACCCACGACACGCGCTCCATCGGCAGATCCATCGTGACTTCTTCCGACATCACGTCGGCGAAGTGGACCTCGACACCCTCCTGGCGTGCACGAGAAACCCGTCGAAAGCGGGTATCCGCGATCACGACACTGGCCCCGGCCTTTTCGAGTGCTCGAGCGAGCGCGACGACCCAAGTCGACGCGCCGACGATGAGGATGCCACGACCTTCCTTCGCCGCGAGTCCGAGGCGTTGTGCAAGAGGTCGGATCGACAAGCCATGGAAGAGAACCGTGAAGAGGATCACGCCGAACACGATCGGTACGAGCAACGGGCCATCGTCGTAGCCAGCTCGCGCGAGCTTCGGCCCGAAGCTCGCCGCGACCGCGGCAGCGACGACCCCACGCGGCGCGATCCAACCGACGAAGAGCATCTCGTTCTTGGAAACTCCGGTGCCCGTAAGTCCGATGAACGCAACGAGCGGTCGAATCAAGAACAGAATGACCCCGATCAACACGAGCTTGGTGCCAACGAGTTGCTCGAGCACTTCGATCCGGAGATTGGAAGCGAGCACGATGAAGAGCGTCGAAACGAGCAGCGTCGTGATCTGCTCCTTGAAGTGGCGAATGTCTTCGACGCTGTGATTCTCGACGTTGGCGAGCACGAGCCCCATCACCGTCACGGCGAGCAAGCCCATTTCGTGATGAATGGCCTCGCACAAGACGAAGACGACGAGAACCGAAGCCAAGATCACCGGCGACTTGAGGTTCTCGACGATCATCCCTCGGTCGAGCGCCTTGCCTAGACCGAGTGCCGCGAGATAACCGATGACGGCGCTCACAGCGGCTGTCCACGCGAATCTGAAGATCACACCCAGCGCATTCGCGTCACCTTCGCCTCCCGACGCGAACGCGATCGCGAGTTCGAGGACGAGGAGAGCGAGGATGGCGCCGAACGGGTCGTTGACGATGCCTTCCCACTTGAGCATCGTCGCGGGGCGCAAGGAAATGCGGGCCGCACGCAGCATCGGCAGGATGACCGTCGGTCCGGTGACGACCAGGATCGCACCGAGCGTCGCCGCTGTCGCCCACGACAAGTTCGCGATGTAGACCGCAGCGAGCGTCGTTGCGATGAAGCCCACCACGAGCCCCGATACGATCAGGCGCCAAACCGCACCACCGTGGCGACGTGCTTCGGCGAACTTGAGCGACATGCCGCCCTCGAAGAGCACGACCGCAACCGACAGACTCACGAGCGGGCGCAGGAGATCCCCGAAGATCGTTTGGGGATCGATCGCGATCGGCAATTCGAAGTGCCTGGCTACCGGGCCGAGGAACAAACCTGCCAGGAGCAACAAGAGCAGCGCCGGGAATCGCATGCGGGATGCCAACCACTGCGCTGCAACTCCTGTGGCAACGATCCCGACGAGCACGTAGAGGAGGGATTCCAAGACGTGCGGATGATAGAGCGGGACGACGGTGCCGAACCTCGGATTTCGCTCCGTGCTCGTGTCCCGCAACCGGCGCCGCTATCCTCGCCGCGGTGAACGATCGACCGCCGCCCATTGCGGAACGCTTCCGCGTGCGATCCTACGAGTTGGATTCGCTCGGCCACCTCAACAACGCAGTCTGGTTCTCCTGGCTCGAACAAGCGACCTTCGCCGCACTCGGTCGCAAAGGCATCCCGTTCGAGTCCTTCGCGGACCGCGGTTGGATTCCCGTGGTCGTGCACGCGAGCCTCGATTTCCGGCAAGAACTACGCGCAGGTGACGAAGCGCTCGTCGAAGGCCGCGTCCTCGGCTTCGGGCGCACGAGCGTGCGACTCGGCTATCGCATCACCAGGCTGCGCGACGACAGCGTCGCTGCAACGGGTGAACGCGTCTGGGTCATTCTCGGCGACGCGCGCGAGAAGATTCCCGTTCCGAAGGAGCTCGTCGACGCGCTGACCTGACCTGCCGAACTCCGTGTCAACGAGTGCGCACGATGACCGTGTCTTCGACGCGATCACGCATGTTGCCATCGAACACTTGCTTGACCCACTGACCGCGCACGTTGCCGTTCTCGAAACTCGCGACGAGCGCTTCCTTCCCTAGGATCGGGATCGCTCCGCCCGCGATTCCGAAGGTCGCGCCGGAGCCGCCGACGGTGTTCCAGTAGTCATGGAGCACACGGCTGATCTTGTAATAACCCTTGTCGTAGTCGCGCTCGTCCGATCGATAGTGGAACTTGATCGCGACGAACGCGCCAAGATCGTCGAAGTAGATCTTCGCAGTCTGCGTGTCGCCCGCTCGTGCATCGTCGGTGTACGTATCGCAGCGACCGGGCGTCGCGACATCCTCACCACCACGGCTGCCATCGATCTCGTGGAGGTCGACGTCCTTGGTGGTCTTCGAAAGCCCCTTCTCCGTGAAGAGCGCTTCGAGCCGCGCGGCATCGCCGAGCGAACCTGGCGAGCTGACTCCGAAGTTCTCTCGTGTGCACGAGCCGAGAAGGGTCGTGAGCGTGACGAACAGTGCGAAGCGGATCATGATCACTCTTCGACCACGACTCCGACTCGGCTTGAAGTCTCGCCCTCAGCCCCCAGCCGAGAGACGCTCCTCGAGCTTGGCGATCGTGCTCGGGGCATGCCCCGCGTAGTGGTTGTTGGCGAAGACGAACACGTCCCCATGCTGCCTCATCGCCGTGATCCAACGCACCCAGATCGAGATCCTCCAGCTCTGATCGAGCACTTCGCGCCCCCACTTCTTCGTCACGCGTTCGATTGCCTTGCGATCGCCGAGTAACCGTAGGTACGAGAATCCACCGGGCCGATGCTCGCTCGACTCCATGCGACGCATCATGTCTTCGGGGTCCGGCATCCAAGGATGATCGATCGTCGCGAGCGCGACTCCATGGTTCGAGAGCAAGGAGTAGAGATCGTCGCGCAAGAACGCCTTGTTGCGCACTTCGACCACGACGCGCCTCGTCGGTCCTGCAAGTTCTCGATGCCGCGCGAGGAAGGGATCGAGCCGCCGCACCATTTCCCCTGCATCGACTCCACTGTCTCGACGAAAGTACGGGAACTGGAGCAACGATGGCCCGAGTCGTGCACCGAGACGCTCGAATCGTTCGACGAAGACTCGATGCGTGTCGTCGCAATCGACGAGGAAACGTTCGTGGCTGATCTCTTGTGGGAACTTGGGGCAGATCAAGAAGGTCTCGCTCGAACGCTCCGCCCAGGTCGCGATCGAGGACTCACTCGGAATGCCGTAGAAACTGCTGTCGAGTTCGACGGCGGAGAACCGCCGCACGTAGCGCGCGAACATGTCTCCGCGCTTGGTGCCATCGGGATAGAACGGTCCGACCCAATCCGGGTAGGACCAGCCTGCGGTACCGAGGTGAAGCGCGTTCATCGCAATCCGAGCAGAAGTCGTCCGTGCCGCATCTGCGCTACCCAGCGGAGCGCAGCACCGTCAGCGACAGAGTAGGATGCGGTTCCCGAACACGATGTCGGTCATGCCGTTGCCGTCGAGATCCGCCGTTGCGAACGTACGCGGTACCGTCTGGCCGATCCAGCGCCCTCCGAAGACGTAGGCGAGCCCGAGGGCTCCGCGATCCTGATTGCGGAAGAGCGTGAGCACCGGACGGATCGACGTTCCCTCGACGAGCTGACTCACGACGAGAAGGTCGCGCAGACCATCGCCGTTCATGTCGACGGCTTCCATTCCGATCGGATCGCCCGGAAACGCGAGCAGCGAACCGCCGAGTTGCACGAGCTGCCCTTCGAGACTCGAGCCCGTCCAACGAAGTCGGTTGAACCAGACACGTACGCCACGCGCATCGGGAGCCAGCACCGCGACATCGTCACGGCCGTCTTCGTCGAGATCCACGAGGCGAGGTGATTGCGAGAACGTCGACGATGCGAGCGTCAGGGCAGGCAATGCGACGAACAGGTCCTCGCCGGACGTCGAATCCAACGTGAGCGAAGCGAAGTGCACCCGGTCGCCAGTGTCGTAGGCGACCTCGAGCCCGGGACGCGAGCTGTCATGGCCCGTCATGTTGCCGGTATCGATCGCGAGGGCAGCAGAATCGAGCACGAGTGCCTGGGACGGTTCGACGAACGGAAAGACGTCGGGTGCAACGGCCTTGCCACGGAAGAATGCGAGCCGCACTTCGCTTCGTTCTCCGACCGGCTTGGATCGAAGCAGGACCACGAGGTCGTGCTCGTCATCGCCGTTCGGGTCGACCACGATCAGCTGCGAACGATCGTCGAGTTCGAGGCTCGAACCACCCGAACCGAAGAGTCGACGCACGTCACCGCTCTCGAGCGTGACCTTCGTCGAAGGGTCGAACACGCGAATCCTGCCGTCGCGGGTCAACCACGCGAACCGAGAACCGGTAGTGTTCGGCAGCGCGACGAGCGTGCTCGAGAGAATCGACGTCATGCTCAGTGGCTGATCGAATCCGAACGGAGGCTCGAACGCCCCTGGCGCCGAAAAGTACGCCGCCGACAGTCCTCGATCGTCGAACCACGCGACATCGTCCGCAACGCGATCCGCGTCGAAGTCGCCGATCACGATGCGCAACGGATCCGCAGCGGTCGGCAACCTCGGCACGCGGGAATGCAGTCGTCCGCCAGACACGATGAAGGTCGACACGACCGGCTGACGCGACGTGCCGTAGTAGTCGTCGTGCTGCACGAGCAAAGCGTCTCGAACGCTCGAACCCATGCGCATCTGGCTCCGAACGATCGCATTCGTCCCACGAAGCAACTCCCCGTCGGTCTCGCCACGCGTCAAGAGCACAGGGCGACCCGTCCCGAACTCGAACGCGTGCAGCGGTGCACCGAGGCCGGCATTGCTGCTCGTACAGACGAGTTCGTCGTGCCCGTCCGCATCGAGATCGAGCCGCTCGTGGAGCTCGAACACGGGTGAAGAGCCCACGACCAACGTCGTCGTGCTCGCGACGGGATCGAACCCGTTGCCACGATTGACCAGGACACCCAACCACGCGCTCGTCACCGAACTCGATCGAAGGACCTCCGCGCCGATGACGAGGTGACGCCGCGTCGTCGCGGCGAGCCGCGCACGCACCGACGTCAAGATCGTCGGCGCCGTCTGGGTGAGTGCAGGGTCCGTACCCCAACGAACTCGCTCACTGCGCGCGAAGCCGCCAGTACCATTGCCGTAGTGAATCACGATGTCGCGGAGGACGGTGTGCTCGTCGTACGCAACGTCCAACGATCCATCGCCGTCCAGGTCTGCGACATGCAATCGCGTGCGTTTCGTTCCAGCAGCTCCGAAGTCGGTTCGAAGCGGCACGCGATCCGACAAGCGAGTCCACAACTCGATCGGGGGCTTCGCGGGATCGACGCGAAGGATGACGACATCCGGCGAGCCATCGCCGTCGAAGTCTCCTGAGGCGGCGTCCGCGACATCGCCATCGGTCGCGAATTCGACCGGGCCACGATCGACCCGGCGGAACGGTTCCAGAATCGACCCGCTGGAGACGACTCCCTGCAGTAGGGCATGGGTCGCGAAGCCGTTGATGCTGCTCCCCGCGACGGCGAAGAGATCGTCCGGATCAGTTCCGTCGAAGGGACCTGACAACAATCGACGCGCATCTCGCACACCCGTGGAAACGGTCGCGATCTCGCGATAGAGCCCCGAGCCCTGGTTGCGAAGCAACGTGACACGCCCCGTGCCCTGCGCATCCGTCCGCATCGCGATCGCATCTTCGCCGTACGGACTCGATTCTCGGTAGTTGCCGGACGCCAGATGCGTGACCGAGGCGGACACATCGCTCACGAACGGGCCAAGCTGAGGATCCGACCGCGCGAAACGCACGCCGATCGGGTTCTCTTCGAGCCTGGACACGTACTCGATCTCCCCGTTGTCGCCAAGTCGTTGCGTGAGGACGACGGCGCCGTTCCCCGGCAGCCCGTCCGGCGACTCCGGCATGCGAAAGACGATGCCCTGCTCGGTCGACTCGTCGCGGAAGATCGCTTCGGACTTGACGTCCGTCGTAGCGCCGCGCTTCTCGATCGAGAGCGAGACTCGATCGAAGAGATACTCGAATTGATCCTCGTGCTGCGCGGGCACGAGCCCTCGTCCCACCAGACGTGCCTGCACGCCGCCTTCGACCGGCAGGGATGCTGGCCCCACGGCTCGGAGCGACGGCACGTACAGCAAGCGCGGCAGGTCGAGCGCCTTCTTGCCTCCGATCGTGTCGAGGGCGACACCGGACTCCGGACCACGCAACAGAACCCGCGCGATCCCGGGAAAACTCGCAGCCGGTGCAACGCCGTCGATCTGGGAGATTCCGGTGGTCGCGTCCCGCTCGTAGGACTTGCCCAATGCTGCCACGCGGCGCTGCGCATCGAGATTGGGCTCCCCACCGACGAGACGAGGTGCCTGGTAGTTGCGCTGAAGCACGGACAGCTCGACGCCCGCCGCTTCGCTCGTCGGCGCGAGGATCTTGTTCGCCGTCAAGCGCACCCGACTCGTACCATCGACCGACACGACGATGGCACCGGCCAGCTGATTGCCACCCTTGACGATGACTTCTCCCGGCTCGACGAAGCGCACGGTCGTCGGCGGTGCGATATCGATGCCATCCGCCTCTGCGTGGAGGTATGCATCCACGCTCCGATCGGGAACGCCGAGCAACGCCCGCACGAGGTTGACGTCGACGAACGCACGAAACGTCGTCGTCCGGGTCACCGGATCGACGCTCGTGAATGCGGCACGCGTGCGACTCGCCGTCCGGGTCAACCCGATGGCGTCCGCGGCGATGCTGATCGTCGGCTCGGCTTCCTGCGACAGGACGTAACCCGGAATTCGCAGCGTCACGAGGACTGACAACGGCGGCAACCAATCTTCGATCAGCGGGATCGCTTGCCGGTCGACGAGGATCTGCGGCGGCTGGACCTGGCCCGTATTCGTCCCGGAACGATCCCGACTCGCGAGGATTCCTCCGATGACACCGCTTCCACACGAAGGCAACGACGCGATTCCCACCGCCGTCGTCAACAACGCGACGGCGGCGCGCAACACGGCCCGGCGTGAGCTGCTTCGGTCCTTCATCGGTGGTCCCCTCCCTCGAGTCTACCTCGCACACGAAGTC
Source organism: Planctomycetota bacterium (assembly GCA_020426005.1). GTDB lineage: Bacteria > Planctomycetota > UBA1135 > UBA1135 > JACKHW01. Next base: position 10,130 of record JAGQQW010000162.1, read on the forward strand.
GCGGCACGAGCGGCAGTCTTGCGACCGCGCGATGCCATCCGCAAGATGCACACAAGGACCAACGGAGCGGGAGATCATGGTCAAAGGACAGGGGAGCCTCTTCGGCCCGGATGCCGAGGAGGAATCGGAAGGAGTGTCGAAGAAACGACGTTCCAAGAAAGCGAACGACGGCTCGGAGACGGCGAAGCCGTCCCGCGGCTCGGGCGGCTCACGCAAGACCGCCGAAGCCATGGCGAAGTCGCAGCGTGAGATCTCCGTCTCCGAGTTCTTCACCAAGAACCGTCACCTGCTCGGCTTCGACAATCCGCGGAAGGCGCTGCTCACGGCCGTCAAGGAAGCCGTCGACAACAGTCTCGATGCGTGCGAGGAAGCCGGCATTCTCCCCGATCTCCTCGTCGAGATCCGCCAACTGCAGGGCTACGACGATCGCTACACCGTGATCGTCCAGGACAACGGTCCAGGGATCGTCAAAGCGCAGGTGCCGAACATCTTCGGCAAGCTGCTCTACGGCTCCAAATTCCACCGTCTCAAGCAGAGCCGTGGCCAACAAGGCATCGGTATCAGTGCGGCGGGCATGTACGGACAGCTCACGACCGGCAATCCGGTGCGGATCACGTCGCGCACCGGCAAGCGCGCGAAAGCCCACTACTTCGAGGTGCGGCTCAATACGTCGAAGAACAAGCCGGAGTTCACCGACGAAGAACGCGAATCGGACTTCGATCACGGGACTCGCGTCGAGATCGACATGCAGGCCGAATACCGCCGTGGCATGCGATCGGTCGACGAGTACCTCAAGCAGACAGCGGTCTCCAACCCACACGTCCGCTTGACGTGGAACGATCCGAACGGCAACACGATCGTCTACGAGCGCGGCACGGACGAACTGCCCCAAGAGACGAAGGAGATCAAACCACACCCGCACGGGATCGAACTCGGCTTGCTCATCAAGATGCTGAGCGACAGCAACGAACGAACGCTCCACGCGTTCTTGCAGACCGAGTTCAGTCGTGTCAGTGCCAAGGTCTCGCACGATATCTGCGACATCGCCAAGCTCTCGACTCGTGCTCACCCCAAGCGCATCGCGCGCGCCGAAGCCGACCGCCTGCACGCTGCGCTCGGCAAGGTCAAGATCATGGCGCCGCCGACGAACTGCATCGCCCCGATCGGCGAAGCAGTCCTCCTCGCGGGACTCCAGAAAGAGATCAAGGCCGACTTCTATACCGCGTCGACGCGGCCGCCTGCCGTCTATCGAGGGAATCCGTTCATCATCGAAGCCGCACTCGCCTACGGCCGCGAGGGCGACACGATGGAAGTCACGGACGAGGGCAAGATCCTCACGCGCAAGAAGGCGGCGTCCCATGAGACCGAACTCCTCGGAAACGCCGACGAAGCGATCCGGCTCGTGCGCTTCGCCAACCGTGTGCCGCTGCAGCACCAGCAGAGTGCATGCGCGATCACCAAAGGCGTGATCTCCGTCGCCTGGAAGAACTACATGCTGTCGCAGCCGAAAGGCGCACTCCCGATCGGACCGATGGTACTGATCGTGCACATCGCTTCGGTGTGGGTGCCGTTCACGTCCGAGAGCAAGGAAGCGATCGCGAGCTATCCCGAGATTCTCAAAGAACTCAAACTCGCCGTCCAAGAATGCGGCCGAAAACTCGCGACGCACATTCGCAAGGGCAAGCGCATCGCAACCGAGTACATGAAGCGCGACTACATCGCGACCTACCTGCCACACATCGGTCTCGGCCTGCAAGAGATCCTCGGCATCTCCGACGAAGTTCGAGACAACGACGTCGCGATCCTCACCGACGTGCTCGAGCGGACGCGCAAGGTTTGACGCGATGGCACTCGATCTCGACGGCGCGCTGGCTCTGATCTCCAGCTTCGAGCCCGATGGGATCGAGTCGTACGAACACGCGCGGCGGGCGATGATCTCCTTGATTCGCGACATCCCGAATCCCGCCGTGCGGACGACCTTCGAGCCGGGACATCTGACCGCGAGCGCGATCGTGCTCTCGCCGGGCAGGGATCACGTCCTGCTCGTTCACCACAAAAGGCTGCAACGCTGGCTGCAGCCCGGTGGTCACATCGAAGCAACCGATGCGACTCTCGAAGAAGCCGCGCGACGCGAAGTCCTCGAAGAGACCGGAGCAACGCTGCCGCAAGGTATCCCTGGAGTCTTGCTCGGACTCGACGTGCATCCGATCCCCGCAGCGCGCGGGGAACCCCAGCATCTCCACCACGACGTGCTGTTCGGATTCGTGGCCTCGGACGACGAGATCCGCGTTTCCGAAGAGTCTCACGCCGTGCAGTGGGCCGCAGGCCGAGAACTCGATCGCTTCGAGCCCGACGCTCCGCTCGCCCGCACGGTGATGCGCGCATTTGCGCGGCTAGCCTAGTGTCCCGCGTCAGGAGTTCGTTGCATTTGTCGCCGCGTAGCGGCGTTTCTCGCAAGGCGCACGCACGCAGGCAGATCGGGCGATCTGTTGAGGGAGTGCAACGCAGCGAGGGGCGTCGATCCGCCACGACAAATGCAACG
>JAGQQW010000163.1 GCA_020426005.1 Planctomycetota bacterium
GTCGATTCGTGGTCGTGAAGCGCGTTCTCTGGCTCAACCTCGACGCCGACCTGGAACTCGAGTCCGATCACTATCGCAGGTCGTCTCGCATGCGCGCGCAGATCGCTGCGCTGGCGCGCCGGCTCGAAGTGGCTCGTTCGACAGTAACGGCGCGCAGCGGTGACCCATGGCCGCGACTCCTTGATTGCGAGTTCCTCGTCCCGAACCTGGACGACGATAGGGGCGAGCCGCGTGACGCCGTTCCTTCTCGAAGGTCCCCCGCGCAGCCGGTTGCATGTCGTGATGCGCCAAGCCGAGAATCTTCCGAGGTCGCCAGGGAGCCGGCCGGTGAACGCGACGCCTACGCCGACGCCTGGTGTCCGACACCGAGTGCTCTCGCGGCGCTGGCCCGGCGGGGGTACACGGCGGGCAGCACGCCGCCCGTGGATGTGCTGCGCAGAGTCAATCATCGTTCGTTCTGCACGTCGCTCGGCACGACGTTGCCTGCCGAGGCGTTCGTGCGCTCGCTCGACGAACTCGACGAACACCTCGAAGCGCTACAGGCGACGTGCCGCCGGCTGCAGCTCGCACAACGGTGCGTCTTGAAACGTCCGTTCGGATTCAGTGGGCGGGCGCGCAAGATCCTCGATCCTGCCGCGTGGCGTCGAGGCGACGGCGAACCGACGAGGCGTTGGGCCGAGGCTTCGATGAACTCGTACGGCAACGGTTTACAGGTCGAACCGTGGGTCGACGTCGAGAGCGAGTTCTCGATCCATGGCATCGTCGACCGCGATGGTCGCGCGCGGTTCGGAATACCGCGCGTCCTGCAGTGCGATGCGAACGGTGCCTGGGAACAGAGTCGGGACGCCATCGTGGGCGAACTCGATGACCAAGAAATCGAGTCCTTGGAGCGCGAGGCACAGCGCTGTGCCGGTGCACTCGCGAGCGCCGCATACCATGGCCCGTTCGGCGTCGACGCCTTTCGATGGCGCGATGCTCGAGGCCGAGTGCACTTTCGGCCGAGAAGTGAATTGAATGCGCGCTTCACGATGGGCTTCTTTTGAGTATTCTTCTGCGTATCCGGACCCTCGGGTCGCCGAGGGAGGTGTTCCGCCAGGCGGTAGTTCGTCACGCTGCCGACCCGGCATGGCTGCTTGTAAAGGAGGTGATTGAATGAACACTTGTGATCATTTCGGAGGGCTACACCCCTGACCGAGCAACCGACGGGTTGATCCGGCGATGTAGCCGAACAGCTCCGAAGTGTCGAACCCGGACGTCGCGGACGACGTGCCGGGTTCCTTCATGTACCGGCCGCGGTCGAAAGCGCGAATCAGCGTAGATCGAACTCGATCTCGCGGTCGAAGCCCGGGCGTAGCTCGAGTTCCCGCTCGGCGCCGAATTCCGGATGACCGGGAACGGTGCGAGCTTTGAGCAGCCAGGTCCCCGGCAGGAGCTGAATCGTGCCCGATCCGCGTGGGATGCGGATCTTGCGCGTCGAATCACTACCCTTGGGACGCACGCGCACGATCGCGAGCATCGGGCTTCCCGTGCGATCGCGAACGCGGACCTTGATGTCGATCAAGCTCGCGAGCTTCATGCGGACTTCGCTCGTCGCGCGTGGCCCGATGTCGAAACTCTGTCGAGCGAGCGCCTGACCGTCGCGATCCATGAGTTCGATCGAATACGACCCCGCAGGCAGCGGCTCCAACGGGATCGAACGTTTTCCGTGTAGCGGGATCTCGATCGGCGGCGGTGACGAGTCGTGAGCCCTCGTGATACGCAAAGTCGTCCCCGTGAGGCTCGTGTCGACTCCGCCTTCGATTCTCACGTCGACACGCGCCGATCTTGATGGCGCGATCCGGGCGATTCATCGATGGTGATCGCAAACGCGTGGTGAAACGCGTGCGTGCCGGCTCGTACGGCGAGTTGATAGGAGCCGGTAGGGACGCGATCGATCCGCGCGATTCCCCCGGGTCCGATGGTTCGCTCCATGCTCGACGCGGTTCGTGACATGACGGTCGAGCGAATGTCTTCGGGGATGTCCTCGAACTTGTGCGTCGGCGCAAAGAGCACGACCTTCCCATCTTCGAATACCTCGCCGCCATCGACGATGCGCAGCTCGACTGGACCGAGCGGCGGTAGGTGGACGGTCTGCTCGGTGGGGCCTCCCGGTCGAACTCGCAGTTCCGCGAACGCGAGAACGAACAGTGACTTCGATTCGGGATCGTCGACTCGCTGGGAACGACTCGAGGTTGGAGGTCGATGGACGGTACGATCATGGACGTGAGGTCCGGCATCGAGCACGTCGGCGATGTACTCGCCGGGGATGACTTTGGAGAACAAGGCAGGAGTGTCCTTGCCCGCGCTCGCGATTCGAAACGTTCGGCCAGAAGTGACCCACATCGCCTTCGGGCGGAGGCGAACGACCGCGCCGATCGCATTGCCGCTAGCGTCGACGACGCGAACGCTCGCCTCGCCGAATCGAGCGAGCACGATGTCCTTCTCGATGACGTGCGGTGGTGGGTTCGCCACGCGAATCCGCTTCTCGAACTCCGAGTGCGCATCGAGACGCGCACGTATCGTCAGGCCGTGGAGCCATGCGTTCGTGCGCGTTTCGCAGGTGCCGTCGTCGCGTGTCTTCAGCCGAATCTCGTGAGTCTCGAGCGAACGGATTCGTGTGCCGAAGAGTTGTCCTGGCTGAGTCTGTTCCGGAGGCGCGAATGACAGGTCGACGTCGACACCGGCTAGTGGTCGACCGAGGTCGTTCGTGACCCGCAAGCGGATCAGCGTCGCGTCGCTCCCGGCGTCCTGATCGCGAACGCTGGTCGCACGCATGTCCTGATTGGGTGCCGAACGGCTCGCTAGCTTGGCAGGTGCAACTGCCTCGGGCGACGGATCTTCGGCGCGCACGAGCGGTGCGTCGTCTCGGGTGTCGAGCCGATCTTCGGTGCTGCCGACAGCCGGCGTCCATTGCGGTTCTTCTCTCACGAAGATCCAGAACAGTGCGACGACTCCCACAGCGATCGTGAGTCCGAAGAGCAGGGTGCGCGCGTTCATGAGCTTCACGATACCGAGGCGCAGCGCAGCACCGAGATGGAGTTCGATGATTGGTGCCGATCGAATGTGCGACGCGATTGGATTCGCTATGGTCCGCTCTCGTAGGAGTGACACGCCCATGATCCACAGATCTTCGAATGCTCGGCGCCGATGGTTCGCACGTTGCGCTACGTCCTTGATACTAGGGCTCGTTCCGTTCGGTGGTGTCCTGCGATCTCAGAACACCGCGGCGTTCGACTCGGCAATCGCATTCGTCAAGCGCACGAAGGAAGCAGGGGATACCGAGACCGCAATCGCGATCTTGAGGGGCATGCGACGGGAACTCGCGATCGAGCGTGATGCGACGACGCGGGCGAGTCGACTCGTTCTGCTCGAGGATCTCCTTGGCCAATACGACCCGCTCGCGTCCCAGTGGACCAAAGGCGCGCGCAAGGTTGCCGATGCGTATCGCAAGGTCAGCAAGGCGTATCGTGCGAAGGAACTCGCGCTCATCGCGGAAGACCTCGAGGACATCGCGAACGTGCTCGATCCGCTCCGCGCCGAACCTCGTCCGGAGATCGTTCGACGTAGTTTCATGCGCTCGCTCTTTGGCGAGGGCAAGGACAGCTACGACGCTGGCACGTGGGTCATCGAGGACACGCTCGTCGAAAGCCCGCCTCCGACCGGCACATCGCAGCTCCTCCTTGGATCGTACGCGATGCCCGGAGGAACGAGCTTCTCCTTCGAGGCACGTGCTCCTTCGGGGCCGGGGCAGCTCGCGTTCGCGTTCGGCGTGCAATCCCTAGAAGACTATTACGTCTATGAGATCGAGCTTTTCGAAACCTCGATGGCGATCAACTTCATTCGCATCGTCAAGGGCAAGGTCGAGTATCTGCTCCGTGAGACCCTCACGCGTGCGAAGTCGCCCAAGATCGAGTGGATCCCGGTCGAGATTCGCACGCAAGGTCCATGGCTCATCGCGCGCCAGGCTGGGCACTACCTCGTCACGCGTGCGCCGATCGAGGACTTGTCGGGGCGCTTCGGCTTCTTCGTTTCTGGAGCGACCAAGGCGACCGAAGCCGTGCAGTTCCGTCAACTGACGATGTACTACGACGACCCTCATGTAGACCACGACGCGGCGTCTACGATCATGGACGAACTCGAGTCCGCGCTCGTTTCGGTTCGTGCTTCCGGAGATCGTGAGTTCGGTCTGCGCTTGCTCTGGTCGTTGCGTGCGCGGCGGGGTGAGGTCGTGGCGAAGGAGCGACGTGCGTTCACGACCAAGATCGACAAAGAACTGTCCCGACAGGATCCACTCGACATGCGACGTAGGCAGGCCAACGCTGCGTTTGCGCGCTTCGCTCTCGACATGGCGGGACGCTATGGCAAGGCTTCGATGCCTTCGCTCGCCTATGGCTTGCTCGCGATGGCAGCGCCGCATGCTCCGGTCAAACTCGAAGACGCGCTCGCGAAGTTCGAGGCTGAGCTCGACGAGCGGGCTGCGAAGGCCGCAGCGGCAGCGCCGAAACCAGCCCCGAAGTCGCGAGTCACGATCGATGCAGCCGCGCTGACGAGTGACCCGTTCCAGCCATGGGGCGACAAGGCCTGGGCACTCGAGCGGGAAGTACTGTCGAGTCCGGCAACCCTGCGTTCGGGGACGGGCACCGGCCTGCTCACGAAAGAGAACCTCGAGTGGACCGATGTCGAGTGTGACCTCCGACTCGGATTGCTCGGCTCGCTCGTGTTCGTGCTCGGCTATGCGGATCTCGGACAGAACGACGAAGTCGGCATGGGGAACGTGCGGTGCGAACACGCGGACCCGACGCTCACGAAGATCATGTCGTCATACTGGAACGGCAAGGCGTGGGAGGGCGCGGCGTCGATGACGACCAATGCCTTTGCGGGTGAGAAACGCCCCGAGTGGATCCCGTTCGCGATGCGTCGTGTCGATCACGACATCGAAGTGCGCATCGGGGACATCCCGCCGCTCACGTTTACGACGGCCGGGCGACTCGCCGAAGGCAAGGTCGGACTCATGTTGCCGTCGACATCTCGTGGGCGAGAGCCCGTGCGCGTGCGCAAGCTGCGTTTCGCCGGACTGCGCTGAGCGCGTGCGTTCGGCGCATTGGGATTTGCAGACGCTATCGCTGCTTCGCGAACGTCACCGTGTAGTGCTCTTCCGCTCGAGAAGCCGCAACGTCGAGCCGCGCCGTCCAGAGCGTCCCATCGAACTCGACTTCGAGCGTGTACGCTCCCTTCGCGACATGATCGAAGCGCCATGTACCGTTTTCACTCGGCGTTGCCGCCCGGGGCGCAGCGAACGTATCGAGCAGGATCCAGTCCTCGGGTTGGCTTCGCGCCGGAGTGTCGTCTCGCAGAGCCATGGGGGGCAAGGGGCTGGGCTGCAGCGGTAGTCCGGCCGCGTGGACGACGATCGTCACGAGCCGCTCGACGGGCAAGCGCAGTCTTTCGGGGGTGCCTCGGCGCACGGTGATGGAGCGCGGCGCCTGGGCAGGACCTCCGATCCCTTGCGCCGTCACTTGATAGTCGCCAGGCCGCAGGCTCTCGAACGTGCACGTTCCACGTTCGTCCGTGAATTGCGTCGCACGGCCGGAGTCGCCGGAGACGATGATGACCGTTTGGCTCGCAGGCGTTCCGTCGGGAAGGTCGGCTTGCACCGTCAGGGAAGCAAGCGGTTCGAGTTCGATCGTGATCGGGCTGCGCGTCGCGTCGATCACACGCGTGAACGTCGTGTCGAAGTAACCCTGGACATCGAGCGCGAAGCGGTAGGTCTGACCTGCAAACAGGTCGGGGACCCGCACGCGCCCCTCGGCATCGGTGACGACTTCGCTGAGCGGTTCGATCGTGGCTCGGGCCTCGGTCGTCAGGTGGGGCGCATCCCAGGAAACCCGTAGACGGAGATCGGGAACCGGATCGCGCGTGAGCGCATTCCGCACGACGACCCAGATGCCGGCAGTGCTCGGTGAGCGCTCGACGCGCTCGGACGTCGGCATCGCCTCGTCTCCGTCGGACGGCTCGTCAGCCGGCGGTTCCACGATGGCGTTGATGGCCTGCGCGGTATCCGATTGCCCGGAAGTGAACCTTCCATCCGGCAACGCGTGCGGTCGTGCTCCATACCCTGCGAACGTCCAAGCCCATGCCGCAATCAATGCGCAGATACCGAAGGCCAACATGCCGAGGAGGGCGATCCTGCGCGATTGCATCACTTCTGCAATACGCGCTCCGCGATCGCGGGTAACGCCGCGAGCACGACGCGACCGACGATCCCGAGAGAGCGAGGCGACACGTGCTCGAGCGTGTCCGAGTTGCGGTGCCAGTGCGGGTTGTCGTCGAACTGGATCAAGTCGATCGACGGGAGACCGGCCTCGAGGAAGGGCACGTGATCGTCGTCGACATCGCACGTCGTCTGGAAGAAGTGCTCGTCGTATCCGAGTCTCTTCACGGCGGCTTCGAACGGTGCGAACAATTCCTTCGAGGAGTTCTCTTCGCGGTCGATGCACAGGTCCTTGGCGCCGACCATGTCCAGCAGGATCATCGCGCCGTACGTGTGTCCATCCTGCAAGTGGCGGCGAACGAACTCGCGGGACCCGTACAGCGCTCGATCGAGATCCCACTGAGCGGGGATGCTCTCTTCCCCGTCGAACCACACGAGTTCGAGCGTCGGTCGCCGCGCACCGGCTGCCGCGAACTCTTCTGCGAGGGCGAGCAAGAGGCCGGTTCCCGATCCTCCATCGTTGACGCCGACGAAGGGGCCATCACCGTCGCGGCGCGACTCGGGGAGTTCGAGCTTGGTGTCGTAGTGCGTCGTGATCAGCAAGCACTTGTTCGTGTTGCCGGTCAGTCGGCAGCGAACGTTCTCGAACCGGATCTTCTCGCGTTCGTCGAACCACGCCTCGCGCATCGGCGCGAGGTCGAGGGCGCGCAATCGAGCGAAGATCAAGTCCGCGGCGCGCTCGCGCGCTTTGCTTCCCGGATGTCGTGGACCGAGTTCGGCGATGCGCGCGACGTGGGCGTAGGCGCGCTTCCCGAGGTCGTCCTCGGTCGGCAGCGGCAAGTCGAACGTCATACGCCCCGCTCGATTCGCGCATGCGAAGAGCATCGCCGTCGCGACCAACGCGCAGGTCGCTGCGCGCCACGCTCTCACTTGACGGCCTCGGCGACGATCTTCGGCAATGCGCGCACGACCACGTGCCCGACGATCGAGAGGCTGTCGGGTGACAGAATGTCGAGCGTGTCCTCGTGCGTGTGCCACCACGGACTCACACCGCTCCGATCGTTGCCACCGAATTGGATCAGATCGATGACGCGCACGCCGCGCTGCTTGAACGGCACGTGGTCGTCGGTCACGGGCAGCGAGCTCTTGAAGAAGTGCTTGCCGTACCCGAGGTCTTCGGCCGTCGCCTTGAACAGTGCGATCAAGTCGGGCGACGAATCGGTGTCTTCGACGATGTGCAGGTCCTTCGCGCCGACCATGTCGAGCAAGACCATCGCGATCACGTTGCGGCCGAGCTTGCGATCGAAGCGTCGCGAGAGCTTGTCGGCTGCATGCTTCGATCCGAAGAGTGCGCGGTCGCCGCTACCCCATTCCCAAGGGATCGATTCTTCGCCGTCGAACCACAGGAGCAGCGTCGGGCACTGCAGTGGGTTCTTGACGAGCCACTGTGCGAGCTCGATCAAGAGCCCCGAACTCGACGCGGCGTCGTTGGCACCGACGAACTGATCCGGGCCGTCCGAAGGGCGATCCGGCACGTCCGTCTTCTTCGTGTCGTAGTGACTGCCGAGGATGAGGATGCGCTTCTCGTCCGCCTTGGTGCCCGCGATCTCGCACTCGACGTTGTGGAACGTGATCCCAGGCGCCTTCGCCGGATCCTCGAAGCTGTCGACCTTCGGTGTCATGCCGAGCTTCTTCAGTTCGTCCACGATGTAGTCGCGGTTCTGTCGCAGCGCAGCCGTACCCGCCGGCCGCGGTCCGAAGTCGACCATGGCCTTGACGTGAGCGAAGGCCCGCGCGCCGTCGATCGGGCTCTTCTCCTTCGGCCCCGTGTCACCGCAGGCCGTCAACGTGCAGAGCAAGAGCGTGCCGACCACGGCAAGGACAGCAAACGTGAGGATCCAAGGCATGATGCGCATTGCGGGTAGCGTAGCCCGCAAACGGCGAGAGGTGAACTTTGCTCCCCCGTCGACGTTGCGAGTGGCCGACTGGATGGACGAACACATGCCGACCCGCTGGATCACGAGAGTCTGCTTCCTGGCTCTGCTGGGTGCCACGATCAGCTGTGAGCAAGCGCCTGGTCCGATCACCGCGTTCGTGAGCGCAATCGACCCGCGAGTCACGAGACGGGAGTTTCCTGCGTTTGCGCGTGAAATCGTCGCCTGGTGTTTCACGTCACGGGAGTGGCGAGCGATCTGTGACAGCGACGAGGCGGCAACGAGTGACGACCATGTCTTCAAAGTCGCTCGCATCCTGCGCCTGGGTCGTGGATCCGAGTTCGAGCAGGCATTCTGGAGAGTCGGCGTCTTCGGAGAGCGAGCCAGCGCACAGATGGTGGTCGACTGTGCGCGTGCCAGCGTCAACAGGGCGTCATGGAGTCTCGGTACGGCGGTCGAGCACTGGCAGCAGACACAGCTCGTTACGCAGAAGACCTCGTATGTCCGGTTGGATCGCATGGAGGTCGCGTTCGCTCACGACAATCCCGACGCCGAGACCCTGAACTATGACGTCTTGCATTTGGGGAATCTCGCGACGACCGGGAAGCTCGTCAGGGTCCCAGGTGCAAAGCGTTGGGTGACTTCTCGCGAGACCGCCATCGCGGAATTCGACGCTTGCCCGATGACGGCCGTTCTGTGTCTTGTCGTGCACCATGACGCGTCGGTGCAAAGCGTGCTGTATCTCACCCTCGACGACCATCGAAGCATGGTGAAGTCCCGAGCACTGATGAGCGATATGGGATGTGTCGCCACGATTTCCATGACGTGTCAAAGGTGATCTCCTTCCATACGAGCGTGCTGGCGACTGTCGTGACAGGGTTCGCCATTGCGGTGCAGAGGTGCGACTCTGGACGAGTCACCGTGCCGGTCGATCTGCTGACCTCTGACGCTCTGAAGTCGCGAGTCGAGGCAGAGGTCGTGACGTTCGCGCGCGAACTGTTCTCTTCCGGGCACGAGTCGATCAGCCTGGAAGACTTCGAGTCGGGGAACGATCGTTGGCTCGAGAATCGTGACCGGCTGCGCTTGGTCTTCAGGCGTGCCTTTCGCTTGGATTGGGATTCGCCCTATGCGCGCATGTTCCGACGCGTGGGTGTACCGTCGCCGAACCTGATGGTCCAAATCCTGGTCGAGACCGCACGCGACGCCTTGCGAAGCAACGAGAACTCCTGGGAGAAGCGTCTGGCAGCACGAACGAGCATCGGTTCTTCGAAGAGGTCGGTGCGCCAAGGGCTCGAGCTCTACAACGTGAGGCTGCACACTCCCACGCCCGACACGGAGACGAGGACTACCAGGGTCTTCTTGATCGCGGACACGGCCAAGATCGGTGACTTTCTCTCCTACCCTCGTGACAACGAAGGGCTCTTCGTCGGCAACTGCTACGTGCCGCGGGTCCTGTGCATCGAAGTCGATGGCAGGCTCGTCGGAGTGACCTGCCTCCGGGATGCGGACGAGTTATTCGGTCGCTCAGGTACGCGAACGCATTTCGCACTCGTTTCGCCGCATGGGTACGCACTCACGTTCGACTTCGAGAAGGTGACGCGATGACCAATCGGTCCCGCGTCGCTCTGTTGATGGCGTTGGTGCTCGTCACCGGTGGGATCATGCTTTGGATGTCCACGTCGCGGGTGGGGCCAACAACGACCCGCATGGACGTACCCCTCGAAGCGGATCGCGAGGAGTTGCCGGATCTCGTGGTCGATCCGCCCGTGAAGCGGTCGGGAGATCCAGCAGTCGCTTCGACCAAGACCATCGAAGTGAACACGCTGGTCACGAAGGTCCAGTTCGATCTCACCAAGTGAGCGCCGTACGATCTCGCGCAGCGATGCCGACACCACTCCGCGAGACCCTCGATGCTCTCCATCGCGAAGAGTCCGGTCGTGTCTTGGCGACGCTCGTGCGTCTGCTCGGTGACTTGGATCTCGCCGAGGAGGCTATGCAAGAGGCGTTCGCTGCAGCGCTCACGTCCTGGGCGAAGGACGGCGTCCCGGACCATCCGCGCGGTTGGCTGATCCGGGTCGCGCGCTTCAAGGCCATCGATGGGTTGCGGCGGCGTGCGCGCTTCGATGCGTCGCTGCACGAACTCGCGGAGTCCGTCGCGGCTCGTGCGAGCGACATGCAGTTCGATCCGGAACGGCTCGATGCGTCGGACGAGAACGACATCGACATCGAAGACGACCGCTTGCGCCTGATCTTCATCTGCTGTCATCCGGCGCTGCCTCGAGACGCACAGGTGGCGCTCACGCTACGCGAGGTCTGTGCACTGACGACCGAGGAGATCGCTCGCGGCTTTCTCGTTGCGCCGGCGACGCTCGCCCAGCGCATCGTGCGTGCCAAGGCGTTGCTGCGCGAGCGAGAGGTTCCGTTCGAAGTGCCTGCGGCGCCGGACTTGCCGAGCCGCTTGAGTGCCGTCCTTCAGGTTATCTATCTGATCTTCAACGAAGGCTACTCCGCGGCAGCGGAAGGATCCGAGCTCGCCCGCGAAGCGATTCGCCTGGGCAGCATCCTCGTGGACTTGCTCGCGCAACACGCGATCGAAGAGCCCGAAGCGCAGGGCCTTCTCGGATTGATGCTGTTGCAGGAGTCGCGGCGCGACGCGCGTTTCGCGAAGGATGGCAGCGTGATCTTGCTCGAGAACCAAGACCGGTCACGATGGAACCGAGCGCAGATCGACGACGGGGCTGCGCTCACGCACGTCGCGCTCGAGTCGCGGCGCTTCGGCGCATACACGTTGCAAGCCGCGATCGCCGCCGTGCACGCGGCGAGCCCCTCGATCGATGCCACCGATTGGCGTGAGATCACGCGGCTCTACGACCGCCTGCTCGAGATCCACGACTCACCGGTCGTCGCCCTCAACCGCGCGGTCGCGAGCGCCATGTGCGATGGGCCGGAGGTCGGTCTTGCGCAGGTGGATGCGCTCCTGGCGGGTGGTGCACTCGCGAAGTATCACCTGGCGCACGCCGCGCGTGCCGACCTGTGTCGCAGACTCGGCCGCTTCGAGGAGGCGAGAGCCGCGTACGAGCGGGCGCTTGCGCTGGCTCCGCACGAAGCGGATCGGCGCTTCCTCGCCGAACGGCTTCGGCAACTCGACTGATCGAAAGTTTTTTGGCGATTCGTTGTCGATTTCCGTCGAGTCCGACGACTGGATGCTGCACAGCACGCTGCGACCACGTCCGAGGGCCGCATCGAGCCCCCGGACTGCAGCCACGGAACCACACCGATCTCGCGAGCCTGAACATGCCTCAATACCTCGTGTCGACCTACATGCCCGACGACTTCGACCCATCGACCGTCACCGAAGAGACGATCGAAGCGATCTACGCCCTCAATCGCGAACTGATCGCCGCCGGCAAACGCAAGTTCGCCTGCGGCGTCGCCGCAGCGAGCGACGCGAAGACGCTCCGGATGCAGCAAGGCGACGACGTGTCGGTCACCGACGGACCCTACATCGAGACCAAGGAGCACATCGGCGGTCTGTTGGTCCTCGAAGCGGCCAACCTCGAAGAGGCGCTGGACTGGGCACGTCGCGGCGTGCTCGCGGGCGGCATGCCGGTCGAGGTGCGTGAGCTACTCTTCTTCCCCGATCCGAAGGCGAGCACGGACTGAGGTCGTGGCTTCGCGGGGAGACGTCACGCGCGGCCAGCAACGATCGCAGCCGCCTGCGCGCGCGCATCATCGAGGCTCGCCGTGACGACCTTGCGCCAGTACTCGACCGCCTCCGGGTCGCGCATCAGCCCCGGCGGGATATCGATCGGCTCGCCCGTGAAGAGCACGACCTTCGCGAAGGGCTTGGGCACGATCATCCGGTCCCACGAACGCGCGTGCCATGCCCTGCTCGCCGCGAGTCCGGTCGGAAGGATCTTGCGACCGGATTTCGAGGCGAGCATCAGAGTTCCGGCCTGACACGTCCTGGCGGGTCCACGAGGTCCGTCTGGCGTCATGACGAGAACCGTCGAGAGTGGAATGCGCAGCATCGCCGCCAGTGCGCGGGCGCCGCCGCGGCTCGTCGAACCGCGCACTGGCTGATAGCCGATGCGCTGCATGACGTTGGCGATGATCTCGCCGTCGCCGTGCTTGCTGATCATGACGGCCATGCCGTGATCACGAGCGATGAACGATCCCGGCAAGAGCGACTCGTGCCAGGTCGTCAAGACCGCAGGCGTCACATCAGGCCCGTCGAAGGCGAGGTGCTCGCGGCCGCGCCACTCTGTGCGCCACGTCGCGACGAGCGCTCGCAAGATCGGGTAGCCGAGCCGAGCATGACGCCGCGATTTCGCGAGTTTCTTCTCGGCGATTTCGGCAGCGAGCTCGGGGGCAATCTCGGGGTCGAGTGCTGTCGGTGACTCTTCGACCTGCGGATCCGTCATGAAGGCATCATGAGGGTTCGCCGACGCGCACGCTCGCGCGAGTCGAGGAATCCCTCTCCGG
>JAGQQW010000164.1 GCA_020426005.1 Planctomycetota bacterium
AAGCGAAGATCTCCGAGTTCGAGACCATGCACACGCCGAAGGCGAAGGGGTTCTTCGACGCCTTCGTCGAGCAGCTCTTCGCGCGGACCGGCCTCGATCGCGAAGCCATTCGACTGGCTCGCAAGCGCCTGGGTGCGTTCGACGACGCGGTGCGCGTACTCGTGGACGCGCTCGAGCACGAAGGCAGCCCGCGGATCTGGGCGATCACGCCCGCCGACGTGCGCCTTCGCTAGCGGCCCAACTCCGAGGGGCCCAACGCGGAGAAACCGTCGCCGTGGGGCCAACGCCGCCAGGAATCGACCCGGCGGCGTGCCGAAAGGCTGCTCTGAGCAGCGCGCTGAAGGGAGTGCCGCCGACGCGCCGATGAGAGCGGTAGCACTCCCGTGACGCTCTCGATCCGACAATCCGACGCTCTGCGCTTCGCCAGACAGTCCGGCGAACTCGTCGAAGCGCTCTTCGGCATGCCCGACCTCGTCATCGGGATCGAACGCAGCGGCCGTCCGATCGCACGCGCATTCGCCGCCGGCTCGGGCACGGAGAACGTGCTGTTCGTGCGGGAACAACGGCCGGTTTCGACAGGGACGACCGGATCCGCACGCAACCTCGTGCGCCGCTTCGTACCGCGCGGACTTCGAAGGGCGTATAAACATCTGTTCTTCAAGTCCGTCATCGCACTCGACCGCGCCGCCCACGAGACCACGCGACCGGTGAGCACGGAGACGATGGATCGCCTTCGGTCCGCTCTCGAGAGCGATCGCCCACTGCTCGTCGTCTTGACCGACGATGCGATCGACTCGGGGCGCACGATGCTCAGCCTGGTCCGCGCAATCGAGTCGATCGACCCTCGGCACGTCGTGATCCCGTTCGCGTTGACATCCACCGCCAACGTGCGCTGCGCGCCGCTCCAACTCAGCGTGTTCGCCGACCTCGTCGACTACGTCGAAGGGGATCTCGCGTGCCTCGACGACGAAGCGACTCGAGCGCTGCTCCAGGAGTTCGAGACACGACACCGCCCCGGTGGTACTCGTGACTTCACACGCCCCGACCTCCACGCCTACTTCGACCTGGATGGAACACTGGTCGAGGACTCGTTTCGCGATGCCATGCACGCACTCTGGCCACGACTGCAGGTGTGGCACAAGGGGCGCTATCTGCTCGCACGCGCACGACGCAAGCTGCGGCTCTCGTCGCACAAGACGCTCAAGCGCACCATCGATCACTGGATCCGTGCGCTCAGCAAGGAAGAGCGCGCTCGTTTCGACGAGACCCTGAAGAAGCGAATCACCGCGCACACGCGCGGCGCTCTCCTCGCGATCGCGCAGTCGCCGCGCGTCCGCGCTCGCATCGTGACCGCCGCATGCGCGTCCTACGCGAACGTCATCCAATCGGCACTGGGCATCCCGGTCTCATGCGCCTCGGGCCCCGACGAGCACGGCAAGTGGCGCGAAGTCGGACCACGCGAGAAAGCCCTCGCGATGCGCGCCGAACAAGCATCGAAGCGTGAGATACCAGCAGTGCTCTTCGGCGACACGATCATCGACGCCCTGAGCGCCGGGGACGGCATCGACGCACGCATCCTTCCGACGTGGGATCGAACAGGCATGATCACGCTCCTCGGCTGCGCGTCCTGGTGGCGACCTACGCGCCCGGCGATGCGCGGTCAGCCGCGGCTCCATAAACGCAGAGTGCGCGAGCGCGATCGACTCGATCGTTAGGAGCGAACCAGGCTGCGCTCAAACCAGCCCGTCTAGGATCAGCGCACCGTCGTCTCCCACCGAAAGGCTCGTGATTCCGGGGTGGCGTGCTTCGAGATCGCGCAAGATCCGATCCTTCGACTCGTTCTCGCGACGGAGTCGACGGATCTCGCAAATCATGTCGTGGACGAAGATCGCACTTTGGATGCCTGCCACGAGTTCCATGCGATCGACGGGCTTCTTGAAGAAGCGGTAGACCTCCCCCTCGTTGATCGCGCGGATCGCCGAGTCGAGCGTGGCTTCGCCTGACAGCATGAGCGAGACCACGGAGGGATGGAGTCTACGAACCTCGGCGAGCAGGCAGCTGCCGCTCATGCCAGGCATCTTCTCGTCGGTGACGAGGATGTCGACGGATTCGGCACTCAGGGCTATCAAGGCTTCGTCCGCAGAGTGCGCGGTCCACACGCGGTAGGGCTCGCTGCGAAGCATCAACGCGAGTCCTTTCGTGACATGCGGTTCGTCGTCGACGAGGAGCACGCCGCGACGTCCGCCCTGCGACACTTGCTGCCGCTGCGTTCGAGCCTGTGTTCCCATCACGCGAGTTCGTCCAACAGGTCGAGCAGTTCTTCGACACGGAACGGCTTGTAGAAGAACGCCGTCGCTCCCCAGTTCCGCAGCTTGACGTGCAGCTCGGGATCGAGATTGCCCGTCATGACGAACGCCGGTAGCTCCGGCCATTCGGCACGCAAGGCTTCGAGCACGTGGTAGCCATTCATGCGCGGCAGACCGAGATCGACGAGGACGGCGTCGAACTCGGCTTCCCGCAAGGCATCGAGCGCCTCGACACCGTCCTTCGCCCAGAGCGGCTCGACCGATGCTCGCACGAGGCGTGCCGCGAGCGCGTCGAAGAACGCGCGGTCGTCTTCGATGATCAGAACGCGGTGCGTCTTGCATCCACGCGAGAGATCCAGAGTCTCCTTCCCGTCCTCCTTGCGGACGACGAGCCGGTTCTTCCGGCACGAGACAGTTTCGAACTGATCCAACTTCGACTCCACAACACCACTGAGGGGAATCTCGTCATCGAAACTCGCGTTCTTTAGCAGCGCGTCGATCCGCTCGGACACGAGCCCGGAACGCGGGCGCTCAAGATCGCGGTATCGACGTTCGATACGTCACGGGGGATTCGAGGGGGGGCAGCGGAGTGCGATGAAGGGCGTGATGTTCAACGTGTTCGAGAACTTCCTCGTGCACAACTGGGGCGAAGACTTCTTCGAAGACGTTCTTTCTGCGACGACGTTGACGACGACCGAACCCTTCGTTGCGCCTGGAACCTACGCCGACGCTGATTTGTTCGCGCTCGTCGAAACAACCGTAGCGACGCTCGAGATCCCACTGCGCGACGCACTCGTCGAGTTCGGACGGTTCGCGTTTTCCGAGCTCGCACGGACACATCCTTCCTTCGTCACCCGACACGACGACGTTCGCGACCTACTACGGGCGGTCGACTCCATCATTCACATCGAAGTGCGCAAGCTGTACCCGGGCGCAGCGACACCGAAGATCCAGGTGTCGGACATCGGCGATTCCGGTGTTCGACTCACCTACGCGTCGCCGCGTCGACTCTGCGCAGTACTCGAAGGCCTCGTCCTCGGGGCTGCCGACTGCTTCGGCACGACGGCGACGATGCAGCACTCGAGCTGCATGCACGACGGCGCGAGTGAGTGTGTGCTCGACATTCGTTTCGCGAAGGGCGAGGCTTGATCTTTTGACAGTCGCTGGACCCAGTTACGAAACGCTGAGAAAGCGTCTCGATCGAGCGAACCAACGAATCGCGATCCTCGAATCGATGATCGAGGACAGGTCGCGATCGCTCTTCGTAGCGAGCGCCGAGCTCGTTCGATCGAACCACGTGCTCGAGCGCATCCTCGATACCATGAACAGCGCCCTCGTCGTACTCGATGAACGCGCGATGGTGCAACGAGTCAACCGCGCGACGACGGAGCTGACGGGGTGGGTTCTGGAGTCCACGCAGCCCGTGCACGTCAGTCAGCTACTCGACTTGGCAGCGGACGCGAACGTGGACGCCGTGCTCGCGATGCACACCGATGTCGAACTTCGAACCAAGGGCGGCGAGGCGATCCCGGTCCATTGGACCGTATCACCCACGTGGACGGACGACGGCGTGTGCGACGGCGCCGTGTGTATCGCCGTCGACATGCGCGAGAAACGACGCCTCGAAATCGAACTTCGGCATGCTCACAAACTCGAATCGGTCGGTCAGCTTGCCGCAGGCGTCGCCCACGAGGTCAATACGCCGATCCAGTTCACGGGGGATAGCGTCCACTTCCTTCAGGACGCTTTCGGGGACATCTCGAGGCTGATCGCCCGCTACGAAGAACTCCGGCTATCGCTGACTTCGAGCGAGGACGGTGTCGACGACGCACGGATCAACGCCATCACGACGTTGCGCGATGAAATCGACTTCGACTTCCTCACGGTCGAGGTGCCGGCCGCAGTATCACGAGCCCTCGACGGGGTGGATCGAGTCGCAACGATCGTCGGCGCGATGAAGGCGTTCGCACACCCGGGAAGCACGGAGAAGCTCCACCAGGATATCAACGCAGCGATCCAGACGACGCTCGAGGTCTGCCGCAACGAATACAAGTACGTCGCCGACATGGATCTCCAACTCGGGCAGATCCCGCTCGTCCACTGCAACCTCAGTGACATCAACCAAGTCGTCCTCAATCTCGTCGTCAACGCCGCGCATGCGATTCGCGACAGTCTCGGCAAGTGCACGCACAAGGGCCGAATCACCATCGGCACGTTGCACGACGGCAAGGATGTCGTGATCGCCGTGCGGGACACCGGAGGCGGGATCCCGATCGAGATTCGCGAACGCGTGTTTGACCCGTTCTTCACGACCAAGGACGTCGGCGTCGGCACGGGTCAGGGACTCGCGATCGCGCACCGAATCGTGACCGAGGACCACGGAGGAACGATTCGCTTCGAAACCGTGGTCGGTGAAGGAACGACCTTCGAGATCCGGTTGCCGGTCGATGCCGTGCCCGACTCCGGGGAGAACGAGCCATGAGCCGCATGAAGATCCTGTTCGTCGATGACGAGCCCGACTTGCTCAAGGGCCTGGAGATCTCACTTCGGAAGTATCGCCACGAGTGGGACATGCTCTTCGTCGGCGGCGCGGCCAAGGCCTGGCCGAACGCGCTCGAGGGCGTCGACATCGTCGTCACGGATCTCCGCATGCCGGGAATGGACGGGGCCGAGTTCTTGAATCTCGTCCGCGAGCACCATCCGGCAACGACGCGGATCGTTCTCTCCGGCTATGCGGACCAAGGCCTCGCCCTCGACGCGATGGAAGTCGCGCACGCGTGGCTGCACAAGCCATCAAAGGCTTCGGTCATCGTCGACACGATCCGTCGTGCGGTCCGCGCGCGCGTCGAGATCGAAGACGAACACCTGTTGCGAATCGTCTTCGGCGCACGCGCCGTACCGTCGTATCCGAGACGCTATGCCGAGATCCAGCGCGTCCTGCAGGACTCATCTTCGTCGATGGAGATGATCGCGGACTCGATTGCGGGTGACCCAGGGCTCGCTTCGAAGCTCTTGCAGCTCAGCAACTCACCGCTCTTCTCGCGGTCGATTCCGGTCGCGAGCGTTCGCGACGCGCTCTGCGTACTCGGTCTCGAGACCTTCGCTCAACTCGTGCTCGTCACCGAAGTGTTCGACGTGTTCGACCGTCTCCGCAAGGCCACGAATCCCGAAGCGACGTGGCTCGAAGATCGCGCGATGCGACTCTCGATGATGATGAAGGAGCTCTTCGTCGACCCACGAGACACCGCGACGGCAGCGACGATCGGCGCGATCCACGACATCGGAATCCTGATGCTGCTCCAGAACGAGATCGACTACGGCGCCGTGGACGAAGCGCTCGAGCATGGCACCATGACTCGGGCAGCGGCGGAGATCTCGACCTACGGCTTCAGTCATGGCGAAGTCTCAGCAGCGCTCGCACGCGTGTGGGGACTACCTCCGGCCATCGTCGACGCATTGGCCCAACACGAACGACTCGGGAAGGATCCGTCGCACATCTTGCCGATGGCTCTCGGACTCAAGATTTCCGAGGGCCTCCTCGAAGGCGACGGGGACATCGAAAGCGATGGCGACGTCGACGGCGGACTCGCCGACCTGATGGCGCGATTTGGCGAGGTAGATCCCGAAGCGCATCGACGTGCGACGCGCAACGCGACGTCTTGATCACGTCCGTGCGCGGATCATCGCCTCGAGGATCGTCTCGAACGCGCCAATGTCCACGGCGCGCGGATTGAAGCGCGCGGTCCACTGACGACTCGCGACTTCGGCGAGGTCGCGGACGTGCACGTGGTCGACGTGCACGTGGTCATGGAGTCGTGACGCGAGCAAGTCGATGCCCGCATGGGCAATCCATGCGTACACCCGTTCGATCAGGTGATCGATCGCACAGTCGTCCGCATCCGAGGATTCGACGAAACCCGCGTGGAACGCGGCGTCGCGGTACAGCGCACGCGCGACGGGCTCCACGCTGTTGAAGCGCACGACTTCCGGCAAAGCCAAGGCCACGGCCTCGCCGTGCGCCATCTCGAACTTCGCCGTCAACGCGTTGGCGATCGAATGCGCGGCGCCGAGCATCGAGTTCTCGATCGCCAATCCGGCAAGCGACGAGGACTGCAACATCGCTTCACGCGCTTCGAGGTCCTCGGCGCGGGTCAGGACTCGCTCGAACGCACCGGCAGCGAGCACGAACGCATCGCGCGCGGCTCGACGACTGACGTCCGTTCCCTTGGTCGTGACGAGCGCTTCGAGCGCATGGCCGATCGTGTCCAACCCGGTGCTCGCAGTCACGTGACGCGGCATCGTCAGCGTGAGTTCGGCATCCAACAACGCCACGCGCGGAGCGATCGCCGCGTCGCCGCAGGCGAACTTCTCGTGCGTCGACTCGTCCGAGATCAGCGCGAATGACTGGACTTCGCTCCCCGTGCCGGCGGTCGTCGGAACGGCAATCAGCGGAGGAACCCGCGCGCTCACGCTCCCGACCCCGCCGTAGTCTTCGATCGAGCCGCCGCCTGCACGGACGAGAATCGCGGCCTTGGCAACATCGATCGCACTCCCGCCGCCGATTGCGAGAACACACTCCGGCTCCTTACCGCCGAAACGATCCACGATGGCCGCATCGAGCGCCGCGTTGCATCGATCGACGTCGACCTTGGACGGGTTCTCGCGCACCGCATCGAAGCCGCAGACCGACGCGCGACTGTCGATCAGCAGCGAAAGCATGCGCCCCGCGTGTCCGCAGCGAACGATGCCGGGATCGGTCACGACGAAAACGGAACCGACCCCGAGCGGCCCCAGAACATCACCGATACGATCGATCGATCCGCTCAGCACTCGCGTTCGCCCGGGCGGTACGTCCCGGAAGTGCTCGATCAGCACTCCGCGCCGCCCTGGATCGCGCGCCGCGCGTACAAGAACTCGAACAAGTTCCCCTCGTGTGGCTGATCCCACTCGGCGCGCGACGTCGGATACGGACCGAGATTGAGTCGGTCGACGCTGTGACTGCGCACGAGCTCACGAATCCAGTCACGATCGCGCGTGATCGCCGTCAAGACGAGCGTCGGCCCCAGCGCGTCGAGCATCGAGGCTTGAGGCGCTTCGAGAACGCTCGTGAACGGGAACAAGAACTCGGTCCGCGCGAGCGGATGATCGATGCTCTGACAACGTACGATCGTCGGACGCAAATACTGCGAGCCACCGAGTTCGAGTCGGCGTGGTGTACCGCGCTTCTCGAGTGTCAGATCCACCGCGCCACCGGCCTCGATCCCCGCATCGATCGTCGCGTCGATCCACTCGGCGAACTTCGGATTGGCGAACACCGACAAGCGCGCGTCCGGATCCGACGATTCTTTGGGCTCGATCGAGACTACGGCTTCGGCGAGCGCATCGGCGATCTCGTCGGCATGCCGTGGCACGATGATCGTCGACGCGTTGATACAACTGCGTCCGCCGTTGTCGACGACGGAGGCGACGAGCACGTCGAACCACTCGCGCCAATCGTCGATCATGTCCTCACCGACGACGATCTTGCTGCGACCGGGACCGTGCAGATTGATCCTTGGATCGCCCGCGTACGCCGCGGTCGTCTTCTCATCGCCGAAGAGCAGCGCGCGACCACAACCCTGCAGGATCGTCGCCGAACCTTCGTGATCGGTCGGATAGAAGTGAAACGCTTCCTTCGGACACCCCGCAGCCATCAACGCGCGGATGATGCGGAGCGGCGTCCACGGCTCTTCGCGACCCGGCTTGAGAACGACCGGTGTTCGCAACGCGAGCGCGGGCATCCAGATCGAGTTGACCCCCGGCGAGTTGCTCGGCAGCACGACGCCGAGGGCGTCGGTCGTCTCGTAGTAGCAGACGCGCACACCACAGTGTTCGCCGAAACCCGTGTCGACGACCGAGAGGTCCATGCCCCGCATGAGTCCGGCGAGGATGCCCTCCATCTCGTCGAAGACCGTGCGGACCTTGTTCATGTTGCGACGACAGAGCGTGTGCGGGAGCCCGCTCGTCTCGGAGAGCAACGCCACGTAATCGTCGGGCCCCTGTGCAGGGCCATCGTCGTCGATCGGTAGCGAAGCGGTCATGAACAGCTCACCCGCTCGCTTGCAGATCTCCAGAAGATCGCGCGTCGGGATCGCTCGCAGGACAGCCGCACGCTCGTGGATCTTGCGCAAGTCGCGCCGGATCAGACCGGCGTTGGCTTGGCTCACGCTCGCGAGCACGCGACCATCGCGCGGACTCGTGAGTTCGGCTCGGTCCAGGCTCGAATAGGACTCGCCACCACGCAGGACGGGGATGTGGATCGGTTCGGTCATGGTGCCGGCAACACGAAGGTCAGTAGACGCCTTCGACGATCTTCGAGGATTCCGCTCCGAACGGGCGCACTTCGCCGACGCCATCCCATGGATAGTCGTCACACGGTCGTCGACGCAGCGCTTCGTCGCGTTCGAGGAAGCGCGGCATGAAGAACTCACGCGTCAGCGTCGTGAGTTCGACACGGCCCCAGTCGTCGTAGGCGACGGTCCTGTCCGCGTCGTCGAAACTCGTGACGCGCAGCATCGCTCGCGGCTGCGGTGCTTGATACGTGATCGAATACCCGTCTTCACGCAGAGACTTGCGATGCGCCGCGAGCCCCATCAGCGTGTTGCCGTACGTCGGTACGAACTCGACTTCTCCCTCGAGCACTTCCTCGACCAAGAACCGCGTCGTCTGCGGCGTCATCGTCGTGCCTCCACAGAACACGCCGCGAATGCCCGCTCCTGGGATCGACAGTCGTTCGCTGAGCTCTTCGAGCAGCTTCGGTGTCGTGAAGAGCGCCGAGACGCGACGGTTCTCGAGGATCGCAACCGCTTGGTCGATCACGTGCCGCATGTAGGCCTTGGCCTGATCGAACTCGCGTCCCGCGATCAGCTTCTTGACCCAACGAGGATCGAGGTCGACGAAGTAGCACGACGATCCGCGATGGTTCGCGAGATGCTCGATCGCGAGCCTCAAGCGGCGTGGCCCGGTCGGCCCGACCATGAGCCAGTAGCCACCAGGCGGGAACGCCTCGTCCGAGAGCGTGTCCGAGAACTGCTCGTAGTCGATCTTGTAGTCCTCCCACCCGATGCGCTGCTTGGGCATGCCGGTCGTTCCGCCGGTCTCGAAGATCGTGAACGGGCGACCCGAGTACGCACGCGGAACGAACTGCTCGTGCGGCAGCGTCCGTAGCACCTCACCATCGAACAGCGGAAAACGCTGCAGATCCGCGGCACACGTGATCTCCGATCGTGGGTCGAACCCGAGCGACGCCGCTCGCTCCAGCCAATAGGGCGTGCCGGTCTCCTCCGAAAAGTGCCACTGCACGATCTCGCGCACGTGGTCGTCGAGTCGTTCGGCAGCTTCTCGGGTCGCTCGCTCGAGGTCGGTCATGGCAATCGTCACGCAGTCCGTTCGGGAAAGAACTTGTCCTGGACGTCTCGGGGCGGCGGCGGCGTGAGCAGCGTCACGACGACGAGGACGACGGCAGAGGCCGCGAGCACGATCGTCACGGGCATCATGCCGCCGATGAGGAACTCACCCGTCAACGCATCCCCCAAGAACCAGAACCACAGCACGGCGACCGTCAGCGCCGCGGCGATGACACCGTGTTTGTTGCTTCGCTTCCAATAGAGTGCGGCGAACACGATCGGGAACAGACTCGCGAACCCGGTGAAGCACCAGACCCCGATCGGGAACACACCGCCCGGATTCGTGAGCCCGATTCCGAAGGCGATCAAGACCATCGCGACGACGAAGATGCGACCGACGCGTACCTTCGCTCGATCGTCGAGCGTGCCGAGGCCGATCCGATGACCGTAGCGATCGACGATGTCGTTGGTGAAGAGACTGCCGAGGCACAGGAACTGGGAGTCCATGCTCGACATGATCGCGGCGAGGATGCCAGCGCCGATCAGTCCGCTCAGCACGTCGCCCGCGTAGCGCGAGACCATCGTGCCGAGCACCGCGTTGGGGTCGGTCGTCGCGGGCAGCACCGCGGCCGCCCAGATCCCGAGCAGGATGCACGGCACCCATGTGATCGCGATGAAGAGCGGATGCGCGACGACGGTGAGCTTGAAGTTGCTCGCGCGCTTCGCCGTGAGCCAGTGCTGGAAGAGGTGCGGGAACATGCCCACCGACAACGGCACGAAGCAGTACGTCAAGAACTGCATCTTGCCGATCTGGTCGCCGGCGCGACTCGCGCGCTCGGCAGCCTTCGAGGCCAGCAAGGCCTTCGACGCCGCCTCGGCGCCGCCAAGCGCGTTCTTGATCACGACGAACGCGACGACCCCCATCACCATGAACACGATCGTTTGCATCGTGTTCGCCCACGCCGTCGCGCGCATCCCACCGAAGAACACGTAGATCAGGACGACGAGGCTGATGAAGCCCATCCCCCACGCGTACGGGATGGCACCGCGCGGAGCCTTCTTCACGAGTTGTCCGACCGCGTCCGCCCATGGTTTCGACGGCGGCTGCACGAGCTTCATCAATGCGCCGCGTCGCTTCGGATGCATGGAACCGGTCCACGTGAGCGTCCTCGACGAGGCATCGAACGAAAGCTTGTCCCGCAAGGCCTCGGGCACCTGCATGGCGGCGAGTTTCGGTTCGAGCGACGCATCGACGACGACGGACGTCGTGACGTCGCTGCGCGCAAAGGTCTCGGGAGTCAGCGCTTCGACCACGCGACCCGATCCGACCACCCCGACGAGGATGTAGATGAGCACGAAGCCCACCATCATCGGAAAGAGCAACAACACGAACGCGTCGGACCGGTACCGGTCACGGAAGAACGCGAGCTGCGTCACGTAACCGTGCTCCTTGCCGAGCCGCCAGACCTTGGCTCCGATCAGGAAGAAGCAGAGCGAATGGATGATGCCGGACCACGAAGCCATCAGTCCGTAGACGCCGATCCCCTTCTCGAACGCGCGTCCCGTACTGCCGACGAGCGCGAACGCGGTCATCGTCGTGCCGAAGATCGACATGAGCAGCATGAACGAGCCGATGCCGCGATTCGCGAGGAAGTAGTCTCCCGAGTCCTTCTTCGAACGACGCGTGCTGTAGAGCGTGACGCCGAGCAACAACGCGACGTAGGCGAGGATGATCCCGATGGTCATTGCGCGCGCTCGGCGGCTGAATCGTGCCCCACGGGCGACGCGTCACGAGACCCCGCGTCGAAGTCGCGCAGCTCGCGAGGCCACGCCACGGTCACCATGAGGAACCACACGAGCGCAGCCGCAATCGAGATCCCGAGATGCCAGGCGAGACCTACCGGCAGGAAGCCGAAGACGAGCGGTTCGGCCTCGTCCCACCACCAGAAGTCCTGGTGCAGCACACAGAGTGCGAGGACAGCCAAGTAGAGGACGAGAGCTCGCCCGTTGCGCACGTCGGTCACTCCCCTGCTCGGATCGCGAAGAGGTGCGTGTGCGTCGCAACGTAGAGCACGCCCTGCGCGACGATCGGCGAGGAGTAGATCGGCGAGGTCATGTCGATCTCCTTGACGTTGTCCTTCGAGTATTCCTTGGTCGCCGGAATCACCGTCAAGAAACCGTCCTCACTCCCGATGAAGAGCTTGCCGTCGGCGACGAGCGTCGAGCCCCAGATGTGGCCTGCACTGTCGTGCACCCAATGCTCTTTGCCCGTCGTGGCATCGAGACAGTAGATGTAGCCCGAGTAGTCCGCCGCGAACAAGAGACCGCCTTCGATCGACATCGTCGACATCGATCGGTTGATCTTGCGGTACGACCAGATTTCCTTTCCGTCGGCGTCGATGCATGTGAGGTTGCCGATCCCCTCACCGTGTTCGGGATCCTGTCCGATCAATGCGTAGACCTTGCCGTCGTGCACGATCGGAGTGCCAAGCACTTCGCTCGGGCCCTTCCTCGTCGCGTACTTGCGAGGCTTGCCCTCTTCGTCGACGCGATACTCCTTCGGGTTGCAATCGAAGCGCCACGCCTCGTCGAGGATCATGAAGCCATCCTCGTCCTCCTTCGGCGTCTTGTGGAACGCATACACACGACCGTCCGGACCGCCGAAGATCGCGAGTTCCTTGTCCGCGGTCTTGAGGTACGCAGGCGATGACCAGTTGCTGTGCAGGATCCGCTGACTGCAGCCCGAAGCTTCTTCGGCGAGGATCTTGCCGGTCTTCTTGTCGAGCACGATCAAGCTCGGAGCATTCGGCGCCGGGGTCTCGACGTGACCGTAATCGACGCCATTGGATGTCGAGGTCCAGATCCGATCGCCGACGATCATGACCGAACAACACGTGATGTTGTGCGGGAAGACCCCGCACTCGTCGGTCATGTTGGTGAACCAGATGATGTCGG
>JAGQQW010000165.1 GCA_020426005.1 Planctomycetota bacterium
TACAACGTACTCCTGACGCGGGACACTAGCTGTGGCACGCCGGCTCGATCGTGCTGAAATGCCCGCATATGCGGACCTTCCCTTCGACTTCTCCGGCAACTGCAATGCGCGCATGCACGCCCGTCAGAGCGCTAGCGTTCGCGGCATTGCTTTCCTGCACGTTGCCGATCGCACGAGCGCAATCGCAATCAACCACGACGTCGCGGTCGGCAAGCCCGCAAAACGTCATCTACATCATGGCCGATGACCTCGGGTACGCAGAACTCGGGTGCTATGGCCAGACCAAGATCAAGACGCCCAACATCGATGCGCTCGCGAAGCGAGGCATGCGTTTTTCGCAGCACTACACGAGCGCACCCGTATGTGCGCCGGCTCGCTGTAGCCTCATGACCGGCAAGCACGGCGGCCATTCCTATGTGCGCGACAATTTCCGCATTGGAACCTGGGAGAGCTTCCGAGGGCAGCTACCGCTCCCAGAGGGCACGACAACCATCGCCTCACTGTTCAAGAAGCGTGACTATGCGACCGGGGGCTTCGGCAAGTGGGGACTCGGTGAAGCGAAGTCGTCGGGCGATCCACTCGCGAATGGGTTCGATCGCTTCTTCGGTTACTACTGTCAGCGGCACGCGCACAACTACTACCCGCGCTTTCTCATCGACGACGGAAAGCACCGAACACTCGACGGCAACGAGCGCGGTGTCACCGGTGAAACGTATGCACCGAAGGTCATTGCCGATGAGATGCTGAAGTTCGTAAGGCAGCAGCACGACGCGAAGCGCCCGTTCTTCTTGTACTACGCGAGCGTGCTACCGCACTTGGCACTCCAAGTGCCTGATGAGGAGCTCGCTGCCTACGACTTCGAGGACAAGCCGTACAAGGGAAAGTCCTATCAGCCCCACGATCGCCCACGAGCTGCCTACGCAGCGATGATCTCGTTCCTCGACAAGCAGGTCGGCAGACTCGTCTCGACCCTGGAGGAGCTCGGAATCGCGGACGACACGCTGATCTTGTTCACGTCCGACAACGGAACGACGCATGTCGCACAACAAGTCGACGCGAAGTTCTTCGAGAGCGTCGGCAAGCTACGCGGACTCAAGGGAAGCATGTACGAAGGCGGGATCCGTGTTCCGCTGATCGCCGTGTGGCCTGGACATGTCGCTCCCGGTTCGACCAGCGACCTCATCTCCGCCCACTACGACACGATGGCTACCGTTGCAGAACTCCTCGGCGTGGAGGCACCGCCGAACGACGGGATCAGCTACCTCCCGACCCTCATGGGCAAACCCGAATCGCAGGTTGCACACGAGAGGTTGATCTGGGACTTCGCCGGCTACGGCGGGCAGATCGCGATCCGGGCAGGCAAGTACAAGCTCGTCGTTCGCAATCTGGTCAAGAAGCCCGGCTCGAAGCCCGAGCTCTACGACCTGGAGAACGACCCGTCCGAGCAACACGATCTTGCCAAAGAACTACCTGATCTCGCGGCGAATCTGCACGAGCAACTCATCGCAGAGCGACAGAAACCGGAGACCGAAGCGTTTCGATTCGGCGAGTACGCGAAGTAGATCGCCGGCCGGACCGGCGATCGCACCGATCAATACAGCGCGGTCACGTAGCCGTAGTACTGAGTCACCGTGCCGGTTGCCGACAACGGACTGCCAGCGACACTGCAGCTGATCGGCGTGCGCGTGAACGGCGGCACATATTGGAACTCGACAGCGTTACTCGTCACGAGCTTGATCGGAACCGACGCGGCCCTGTCTTCCGTCAGATACTGCGAAAACAGCTTCGCGCCAGCGTAGTTGAGGTCGACTGGAATCGGTATCGACAGCGTGCCGTACCCGTTGGCATCGCTCGTCGTGGCGAAGATCAGATCCAAGCTCCCGTAGATGCTGCACGGTCCGCTGTAGGCCGTGGCGGTACCTGGCAACACGAATGGCAGGGGCAGTGCGCCATAAGCCGTTCTCGAGAAGCCGATACTCGCCAACGCGACACCGGAGCGATCCAGGTAGTACCCATTCAGATACAGCAGACCGGTGTTGGTCGTGTAGTTGCAGCTCGAGGACGCCTGCAGCTGCGCAACGGATGTCTGCGAAGTGTGCGCGCATCCTTGTCCGAAGTAGGCCTGAGCGAGCGGCGGATTCGCATCCTGAGAGTAGGCCGCGTCGAAGTACGTCGTCGTGATCAGGTTTCGCTGCAGGGAGATCCTCGCTTCCCAACACAGACCACCGGATCCACCGTTGAAGGTGTAGGCGGTGTCGAACTTCATCCGATACGCGAATGGCTGAGCGACACCGTCGCCAACGGTCGCGGGCATGTTGATGACCTTGTTGGTCACGACGACGCTGCGATTCGTACCATGATTCAAATCGAACGTCGTCGACATCGTCGACGACTGCGTCGCTGCCGTCGAGAGAATCAACTGAACCGTGAAGTCATAAGCCGCAAAACGGTTCATGTAGTTAGCGTCGCGTCGGAAGCCGAGCTCGCGGACAGTGAGCTGCTTCCCTTGCAGGTCGTCATGAACCTGCTGGAAGCGCCATCCAGAACTGTTGTTCTGTCCGAACGCGTTGTAGATGTAGCTCGA
Source organism: Planctomycetota bacterium (assembly GCA_020426005.1). GTDB lineage: Bacteria > Planctomycetota > UBA1135 > UBA1135 > JACKHW01. Next base: position 2,585 of record JAGQQW010000165.1, read on the forward strand.
ACCCTCGACATTCTTGTTCACGGCAGGGCTGCAAGCGATTTGAGAGAGAAGCGGTGCGCCAAGGAGAAGCACTGCAGACGGCGCGAGCAAATGGATGTTCATCACGATGCTCCTGAGTCCCTTTTTTGACATTGATGATCGAAGGCTCGGTAGTGGCGTGTATCCGCCACAAGCAGCGTGTTGAAAAAGCCGGGCACGAGGCGAGTGCTGATTTCGCCGTTTCGGTGGCTACCGAAAACGCAGGCGAATCGTTGATTCGGCGAGGCTTTCGGGAGCTGCCGTGGCGGTGAAGACGCGTGCTCGGTGCATGTCTGGTTTTTCAACACGCTGCTACCCCAGAACATCTGGTTGAGCCATCCGAAGACGACTACCCATCAGGTGTAGTGCGAACTTCAGGTTGGAACTCGAGCCCCTCGGGATGTCTTCAGGAATCGCCTCAGCGCTGCTCTTTTCCCGAATCCGGAACGTAGATCACGTCTCCCGTCGCGAGTCGGTAGGCGACTCCAAGACGTACTCCGTCACCCTTGGCGCGATCCGACCCGGCACGGTAGTGCTGCAAGTCGACCCGATCGGTTTCGACCTGCTCTTGCTGGGCTCCTGGAGCTTGCTCACGACGTCCCTGAACATTTGCTTGAGAAATGAGCAGCAAGGCAGTCGCAAAGACGATTGCGCAATCGAAGAAGTTGACGAGCATCGCAAGCGGATCCTCGTCGACACGACGAAACCGCGTCCCCGTTCGGCCTGTTCGCCTACGCAACATTCTCGACTCCGACGATGGCTTCGATGCGCCGCAGGTCATCCTCGTACCAGCGCGCTCGAACCGAACTCACGATGTAGCGAATCGCACACACGACGAGTCCCGCGACCGTCGTCGTGAACGCCACGACGATCTTGTCCGCAAACACCGTGAAGTCCGATGTGCCCAACTGATGCAGCGCCGGACCGAGTGGGATCAACGTCCCCGCCAGCCCGAGCATCGGTGCAACCCGGCTGATGATGACATCGCGATCGATTCGCCTCGAGAGCACCGCTTCGACCCGCTCGATCTCCACACGAAGTCTCGGGACGTCATCGTGGTTCTCGCGCGCAAATCCCGCGAATGCTCCGACACGACAGCGCGTGCCGATTCGACGATCTTTGGCTTCTCGCAAGAACGAACCGAGCCCCAAGAACGACGTCACGACGAGGAACAACAGAATCCCGATGACCGGAACGAGGAGCGCTTCGGACAGGTGAAGCAGCGCGTCTTGTAACCAACTCATGCGTCAAACCGTGGGTCGTCGAAGAAAGCCGAGCAGGATCAGGAACGTCACGGCCAGACCGCTCGCGAGTGCGTAGACCCAAGTCGGGACTTCGTTCGGTTCGATGGCCTCGAGAGAGACACCTTCGACCGACTCGGTACGATCCGCAGTCGCGGGAATGACGGCACTCGCCTCCTTGGGTTGTGCGCTCTTCGGCTCCCTGACGGCGGCCTCTGCGGTATCCGCCGCTGGCTTCGTCACGTCCTCCAACATGGACTTCGCGAACGCAGAGGTCTTGCCTTTCCCCGCCTCGAAGATGCCGCCTGCTTCGCCGTGACGCGAAATGGACTCGGTGAGAACGGCTGCAATCGAAGCGAGCGTCGCACGATCGGCCTCCCAATAACCTTTGCGCGCAGCTTCGAGCATCACCTCGGCGATCTCTTGCAGTGCGAACGGATTGTCGCGATCGAACCAAGCACGCATGTCCAGCGCGAGTTCGTCGTCCAAGAACACGGACTTCACGCGTTCCCAGACATCCGCTTCGATCGAGCCCGAGCGCATGACTTCCCATCCGAAGAGATTCTTCACGTGCACGGCAACCTGATTCGCGCCGGCATACCCTTCCTTCTGCATGCCGGCGATCCACTTGCGGTTGAACAAGCGAGTACGGAGGTCTTTGCGGACTACGTCCTCGGCATCGACTAGGGCGGCGCGGTCGACATCACGGACGTCCGACAAGACGTATTCAGGGCGCTTACCGGTCACGTGCTCGACTGCCAGAGCCAACGAGCCACCCGTGTACCAGGTGTATTTGTTCGATAACGGCGACGTCATCGTGTCGTACCACGTGCGGAGCACGACTTCGGCCCCCCGGATCGCTTCTTCGTACCCAGCGCGCGACGACACTCCCCACATGTCATCGGTGTACACGTGCGACACGCGCGCCATATAGCGCTCCATGAGCTCGCCACGTGTATCCCAATCACCCGACCTCTCGACGAGATAGTAGTACGAAGGATCGGAAACGCTCCCGGGTGCGTACCCGAAGATGCGCGCCCTGGCGAGCTTGCTTGCCTCTGCCGTCGGCACCGCGCGACGTTCCAAAGCTGATTGGGCAACCAATGCATGCTCCCGGACGTAGTTGTCCGGTTCGTCGAGGTCGACGACGGCCCGGATCGCCCGATCGATCAAACGCATCCGAGACGGGAAGTTATCGCGGTAGTACGACAGAGCTGCGCAGAAGACGTCGACCCGCGGACGCCCGAGTTCCGAGCGCGGCACGATGCGAAACTCGAGCACCAAGTTCTTCGCGTTCCAGATCGGTTCGACTCCGATCGTCCGCAGGATCTGCGCTTCCATGACCCCGTAGTCTTGGAACGAGGCGAACGAACTCAGCGAGAAGGCCACTTTGCGCGGCCACCTGCCGAGCTTGTCTTTCTGTTGCGACAAGAGACGATCAGCGAGTTCGCTTCCGAGTTCCCACGATGGACGACTCGGCACTTCGTCCGGGCTGAGCATGTAGAGGTTACGGCCCGTCGGGAGCACGCCGGGGTTTCGATCCGGCCCGCGACCGGGACCCGGCTCGACGAACTTGCCATCGAGCGCGTCGAGCACACTCGTGATCTCTCGCTTCGATTTCGCATAACCACTCGCGAGTTCGCGAGCCGCGTCGAGCCCCTCGTCGATCTCCTTGGGAATCGTCTCGACCTTGCTTCCCGCGACCGTCTCGACGGCTTCGGCATTCGTCAGTCCTCGTTCGAGAACGAGACGCACGAGTTCGGTCGCATGCTGCGCGCCGTGATCCTCGTGGTCATCCCGGCCGTGCGAGTGCGAATCGCAAAGAGCGACAACAGCATCCGAAAAGCGCTTCCGCAGACAACACACGATGCTGGGCACGAGTTCATCGGGTCGCGGCGCGTCGCCAAGCACGTGCAGACGATTGGGGATCCTCTCCTCGAGCACCTCGTGCAGATACTCGTCGACTCGTTGAATCTGATCGTCGGTCAACGTGGCATCGCCTTCGACCTCGATACGGAGATCCACAACGAGTTTTTGCTCCGTGACGGATCGCGTAATGGCCTCCGCGAACTTCTGCCTGAGCGCACCTTCGGAGAGCGCGGCCCACTTCTCGATATCGTCGTGCAGATTCGAAAGGCCGTCGGAGAGTCCGGCCCGCATCAGTGGAGGCGGTTGATGACCGATCGCGACTCCGTAGACACGACGTTTCACGGGTGCAGCCTCGCCGAGGTTCTCGACGATCCATGGATTGACGTTCGGCAACGAGCCGATCACCAAATCCGGCCAATCGTCGCTCGCAAGACCGACGCTCTTGCCTGGCAGGGTGAACTCCGATCCATGCGTACCGAAATGCACGACGGCGTCGGCGTGGAGTCCCTCTTCGAGCCAGAAGTAGGTCGCGAGATAGTGATGCGGAGGGCACGTCGTCTTGTCGTGCGCACTCGAAGAATCGTGTGCCTCACCGCGCATCGGCTGAGGCAACAGCACGACGTTGCCAAACTCGAGACGAGGGATCACGAAGAACGCCCGCCCGAAAGCGTCCTTCCAGACCATGAACTTGCCGGGCGCCTCACCCCAACGCTCTTCGAGAGCCTTGCGTGCTCGCGCAGGAACGCGGCGCTCGAGCCACCGCGCGTAGGTCTCCACGGGAACGAGAACGGGGTCGCCTTCCCGAACGACCCGTTCGAGCTCTTTCGCATCGTGCACCGGAACTTGACGACCGTGATCGATCATCGCTTGCACGAGCCCGTCTTCTTCCGGGATTCGTGGGATCGAATACCCGTGCTCGCGCATCGAACTCAGCAGTGCGAGGATGCTCCGTGGCGCGTTGAGGTACATGCCTGTCGCGCTTCCACGCATCAACCCACCCTTGTCCATCTCGCGGTCCCAGTAGAACACCGCGACCCTCTTCTTCGCCGCCTCGGTGTGGCGCAGTCGCACCCAAGCTGCCGTGCGAGCGACGAGGCGATCGATACGGTCGTCGATCGGTGAGAACGAATCGGCACTCCCTCCGCCCACAGGACTGCCCGCGCAAGCATGTGGCTCGATCGCTCCGAGCGGCTCTTGTCCAGTCACATGGAACGAGATCTCGGACGGGTCCAATCCATCAGAGCTCGCTCGCCATTCGTCGACGGACTTCTTGCGAAAGAACATCGAATGCAAGTGAGGCACGCCGAGCTCGATTCGCATCCCGAGACGGTCCCGGCTGTGGCAGGTGTGGACGACCGCATCGACGTCCGCGCGCTTCAGGATGCGCTCGTATTCAGCGGTCTGGTCACCGAGCCCTTCGGATGTGTCGACGACGGCGAATGCGACCAGGCCTGCCTTCTCGAACTTGCGAACGAGCACTTCGACGACTTCGGGCTGCTGGAACTGAAGGTGAACACTGTGCACTGCGATCGCGACTCTCGGCGCATCGGCTTTTCCGCCCGAGAGTGCAGACAACAACTCCTCCATCCGATCGGCGGCGAAGATCCCGTCGTACTCCGGATGCCACAAGCCGACGGAGATCGCTGGCTCCGCAACTTCGACTTCTCCTGTTGCACCGCTGTATCGGATCGCGATGTATCGCAACAGTCGTCGCAAGTTGTCCTTCGACGTCGCGTAGTACGAGCCCAACGCTGGATCGCATTCGAGAAGGCCCGCATGCTCGGGCTTGCTCGTCAATGCCGGCGCGGTTCGTGCCGTGAGCATCAGCGCACGGAACAGGGGATTCGCACGCTTAGCGTCGAGGATGGCTGCTGCGAGTTGCTCTCCGTTCTCCGACCTCAAATGCTGAACGAGCAACACATCCACCGACCGAAGCGAAGCGGATCCACTCGCGATTGCATCGTCGGAAAGGTAGACGACTTCGACTCCAGCATGGTCTGCTTGCCGCTCGATCTCCTCGAAGACCCCCCCGTGGAGTCCGACGAATGCGAACCTTGGCGGTCGATGCCGGAAACCGTCATCGGCACAAAAGCCCGCATTCGCCCCGAAGAGTACGAACAACGACAGCAGAAGCTGTAAGAGTGGGGTACGCCACACTGGCGTCGAAGCCGCCTTCACGAAATCGATTGGTTACAGGAAGATCGGGCGCATGGCATTCGACAGCCATGGTTGCCCCTGCTGCGGCACGAGCAGACTCTGCATGTAGAGGATCGTTCCGTTGAACGAAGTGGACTGTGGCGCGACCAAGCTCGCATCGAGAATTCCGTTCGTCGGAATCACGCCGAGCGGCACCGTGAACATCGAGGCGGGGTCCATCCACAGAGTGCCGAACGCACCGAGGTTCGATTCGAGGTGCTGCGTTCCGATCAAGGCAACGGCGAGCGTTCCCGCAGGACCGGTCTGCATGTAGCGGAATGGTTGGCCCCGGACGACGAAGCGCGAGAACTCCGGGAACCGCGCGTTGTTCGACAGCGATCCGTTGGCTGTGAACACGTAGACATGCGACGACGTCAACGCGAATCCGATCGACGAGTTTGCACGATGCGTCTGGTAGGTTCCCTGGAGCGCGACCTTTTCCCACGTGTTGTGGAAGAGGCTGTACCCATGCGCCTGTGCACGATCGACAGCAATCGCACACAGTCGCCAGATGCTGCGACCCGTCGTGTTCGGCAGTCCGGCAGTGGGCTCCGAGCGCCAGTCGCAGATCGTCGAATCGAAGGCTTCGATTCGGTCGTTGTAGGTGACGAGCGTCAGAGCTCCACTCGTCTGCGTCACGACAGTCCCACCCGGCACGGGGTTGTTCGCCCATTGTGCAAGACGCGCACTGAACCCATCGAAACCCGATGCGGTCTCGATGACGAGACCGTTGAACATCGGATTGACGGAGAGCACGTTGGCTGTCGCCGAAGAGGGCATCGGGACCCAAACGTCACGGATCGCACTGTAGGCATAGCGCAGACTGGGTCCACCGTCCGCGAACGCCGCGGTGTCGCCGAGACTGACGCTGAACGTGCCGCTGGCATTCAGCGGAGTCATCGTTCCGGTCAAACCCGAGAACGCCACGAGACCAGTTCCCGTGTCCAACATCGCCAAGGCTCCGAACGAACCACCCGCAACCTGGATGTTCGCAGCTGCGATGGGAGCAGGAGTCACGGTCCACGTACCGAGCCCCGCGGCGTAGCAACTCGTACGCGTGGACGTCGCGAGTACGCAGACGTTTCGCCCTGAGATCACTTGCGGCGTCGCCGCTTCGACGCGGCGGGACAACACGCCTTGGAGTGCGTCGAACACGAGAAAGTCCGCACCGTTCTGGAGCAACGCATACCCATCCTGCAGTTCGGCTTGTGCAGTCGCGGCACCGCTCCACTGGAGCGAACTCCAGTTGTTGGCATAGCTCGAGAACGCGAGTACGGAATCGGGGCCGGATTGCCCGATCAATGCCCCATTGCGGAAGACGTGCTTCGCGGTCATCGCGCTGATCTTCTGTGCGACCCAAGTTCCGTAGAACGCGCTCCATCCGTAGGCGTTCACGCCGTCCGTGACCACCGCGGCATGCGATCCCAAATCCGTGGAGGCGGCCGGTGCCGTCAGCTGCTGCTTGACCCACTCACCGTAGAAGCCCGACCATCCGTAGATCGTCGTGCCGTCGACGACGACCGCGACCCACGACGAGGACAGCGAGCCAACGTGGAGCGCGGCAGTGGCGGACACGTTCAGCGTTTCGACCTTGCCGGTGCGGCTGGAATAGCCGTGGATCTTCGTACCGTCCTGAATGATGCAGTACGAGTTCGTGATGCTCAGCGTCGGCGCGTTGCCGACCGGCTGCACGGTCCACTTCCGAAGCTGTCCCGAGTAGAGATGGATCGCGTTCGGTGCTTCGAGAGCAACAACCGACCCGAGCACGTTGTAGGCAGTCATGCCGGCCGGGATCGGGTATTCGTTCCAATACGGGCCGTCAGGGTTCTGGGTGATGCCTGTCGCGGCGAGGCAAGCGGATGCAGCGACGGCGAGAAGAGTCTTGCGCAGATTCATGGACATGTGATCGAGCTGATGTCGGGCGGCGCTGCGAATGCAGACCGGCGGCTCCGACCACAGGCAAGACACATGCCAGACATGGAAGTCGCGTGGAATGGGCGATGACCACGTTCGACGATCCGTCGGTGGTCAATCAGTGACCACGCAATCCTGTGTTCGCGAACAAGAACTGTTCACGCACACCGCAGCGCACGTCAGCTCAGGATGTGCACGGCCATCTTGTGGACGGCTTCGGCGGCTTCCATGATCGACTCCGGAAGCGTCGGGTGCGCGTGGATCGTCATCGCGATGTCCTCGCAGGTCGCGCCCATCTCGATCGCGAGCGTGGCTTCGGCAATCAGCTCGGTGACTTCGGGGCCGATCATGTGCACACCGAGAACCTTGTCGGTCTCGCGGTCGGCGACGACCTTGGTCCAGCCATCGGTCTCGCCGAGGCTGAGCGCGCGTCCCGAAGCGCGGAACGGGAACTTGCCGACGACCGGATCGAAACCGGCCTCGCGCGCTTCGTCCTCGGTCAGTCCGACCGATGCAATCTCCGGATCCGTGAACACGACGAGCGGGATCGCTGCCGGGTCGTAGGCCGCACCTGCATCCCCCGCGATGGCCGCTGCCGCGACGAGCCCCTCTGCGCTTCCCTTGTGCGCGAGCATCGGTTGCTCGGTGATGTCGCCGATCGCATAGATCGAAGGGACGCGAGTGCGACGCTGCGCGTCGACCGGAACGAAGCCACGGTCCGTCACGTCGACGCCGGCCTCTTCGAGTCCGATTCCCTTGCCGTTCGGCTTGCGGCCCACGGACGAGAGAATGACGTCACACTCGACGGTCTCGGTCTTGCCGCCTTCGAGTTCGATCGTGACGACGCACTTGTCGCCGCGCTTCTCGTAGCTCTTCGCCTTTGCGTTGGTGAGGACCTTGATCTTGCGCTTCTTGAGCGACTTGGTCATCTCCTTGCTCAGCTCCGGGTCCATGCCCGGGAGCACGCGATCCATGAACTCGACGACCGTGACCTCACAACCGAGATTGCGGTAGACGAAACCGAGTTCGAGACCGATGTAACCACCACCGATGACCAGCATGTGGCCTGGCAGCTTCGTCGGTTCGAGCGCCTCGGTCGACGACCACACGCTTTCGTCGGCAAACGCAAAGCCCGGGATCTCGATCGGCTTGCTCCCGGTCGCCACGACGATGTTCTTCGTGTCGATGACCTGCACGCCGTTTTCGCTCGTCACTTCGACGCGGTTCGGCCCACTGACACGACCGACGCCCGGTACGAGATCGACACCGTTCTTCTCGAGCAGCGTCTTCACCCCGGAAGTGAGCTGGTGGACGATCTTGTTCTTCCACTCGACGAGCTTCTTCACGTCGATGTCGAGACCTTGGATCGTGATCCCCATGTCGGAGGCGTTCTGCGCCTTGTGCACGAGCTTGGCTGCCGAGATCAGCGCCTTGCTCGGGATGCACCCGACGTTGAGGCAAACACCGCCGTAGTGGCGGCCTTCGACGATCGCGACTTTCTGGCCGAGCTGGCCGAGGCGGATCGCACAGACGTAGCCGGCCGGGCCGGCACCGATGACGACGGCGTCGTAACTCATGGGACTCACGTGTCCGTGTTGACTTGTTTGTAGGAATCGAGAACCGCTTCAACGAGGGTCGCTCGTCGCGATTCGAAAATGCTCTTGCAGTCGCGGATCGACGTCGTGGAACACGTCCGTGATCAACGAGTCGGCAGATACCGGCGACGCCGCCTCTGCTTCGCGGACCTTCTTGGCGATCTCGCCATCCACCCGATCGACGAACTCCGACTCCTTCGACTCGTCCCAGAGCCCTTCGTGTTCGAGGAAGCGCCGATAGCGCTCGACAGGGTCCTTCGCGATCCAGTCCGCGACTTTCCCCTCGTCGCGATAGCGCGTCGGATCGTCCGACGAGCTGTGCCCGAGCTGTCGATACGTCACGGCTTCGACGAGCGTCGGTCCATCACCGCGCTTGGCGCGTTCGAGAGCGTCGCGCACGACCTGATACGTCGCGAGGACGTCGTTGCCATCGACGCGCACACCCGGCATGCCATACGCACTCGCTTTGATCGCGACGTTGTCGACTGCGGTCTGCTTCTCGAACGGCACCGAGATCGACCATTGATTGTTCTGACAGACGAAGACGACCGGCGCCTTGAACACGGCGGCGAAGTTGAGCCCCGCGTGGAAGTCGTTGGCCGAAGTCGCTCCATCGCCGAGGTAGCCGAGGACGGCTTCGCCCGACTTCGCGTACTTCGCGGCCATCGCGAGTCCGGTCGCATGCGAGATCTGCGTCCCGATAACGGACGACATCGCAACGTAGCGACCTTCCTTGAGCGTGTAGTGACAGGGCATTTGTCGCCCGCGACACACGTCGAGGTCGTTGCCGATGAGTTGTGCGATCGCCAACTCTTGGGGTAAGCCACGCAGCATCGCGATCGCGCCCTCGCGTAATGCGGGCACGATCCAATCACGTTCGTCCGCAGCCTTCCACGTCGCGACGATCGTCGCTTCTTGGCCCTTGACCGGGCCGTAGAAGCCAATTCGCCCCTGGCGTTGGAGTGCCAGCATGCGCCGATCGAAGATGCGGATGCGAACCATCTCCTCGTAGAGCGAGACCAGCTCGGCATCCGAAAGATCCGGACGCGCCTTCTTGCCGACCTTGCTCTTGGTCCCGAGGACGGTAATCGGTTCGCTCATCGCATCTCCTCCGTGGCTCAGGCTTCGAGGACGAGCTTCTTCGGGTCTTCGAGGCAGCGCTTGACCACGTTGAGG
>JAGQQW010000166.1 GCA_020426005.1 Planctomycetota bacterium
GCCTACGTTTTCGTGAGCCACCGGGTCGGTGAAATCACTCACTCGACGCGTGCCCGACTTTTTCAACACGCTGCAAGGCAACCCGACGCGGGAGAAACGTGCCCGCTGGACTTTTCCCGCGATGGCGCCGCGCGTCAGTGCGCCGCGACGCGCCTCGAGCCGTCGTCGAGTGCTTCATAACAACGATCGAGGATCGCGCGAAGGGCCCAAGCGCGGCTCGTGGGCGACTTCTCCTTTGCTGCGCTGTCATTGCGCGTTTCGACGAGCTTGCGCACCTTGGCAGGAAGCGCATCGTTCGCCGCGAGTGCGCGCACCGCCGTCGGACCGAGTGCGCCATAGCTCATCGCGGAGATGTTGATCAGCGATGCAGCGTACGGCTGCTTGCATTGCTCGCCACCGATCGTGACTCTCGGTGCATCACGGAGCGGCGGCACGGGGTAGATGCTGTGTGCGAGGCCACGGTAGGCGTTCGCGTAGAGCTCGTGCTCGGTGCCGAATGGATGGGTCGGCGCCTCTCCACGCGAGCGTGCGTAGACGAGATTGCGGTGATTGCGCGAGATCGGCGTGCCGTCGGTGTGACGCTCGATGAAGTACTGCTGGATCTCCGGAGCGAGCGATTCGGCGACGTAGCGCACGTGACCGAGAAGCGGGAAGTTGCGCAGGATCGCGTTCTTCGTCTGCACGAGATCGTGGATGCCGACCACGATGAGGGGCGCGAGTACGAGCGCGATCGAACCCGCAACGACGGACGACCACGCGACAGCGAGCACCGCCGCGACCAATGCGCCCGCGATCAGTAGGAAGAATGCAGGCTTGACGAAGCGCATCGTTCAGGTCCTCGGATCGGCATGGGTGCCTTCACGCGTGCCCGGTGCACCGAAGAGCTCGCGCGCGCGAGCGAGTCCGAAGGACCACGCCTGCGAGAGCGAGATGCTCGGTGGGACGATGAGTTCGTCCGAAGCCACCCGTGCCGCGAGGATCGCAGGTCCATTGCACGAAAGGAAGCGCGTCATCGTTTCACGGAGCGCGTCCAACTCCTCGACACGAAATCCCGTGCCGCCGCACGCCGCCGCGAACGCGACGTAGTCCGGGTTGTGTTGGCCGATCATCGCGCGTGGATACCCTTCGGACTCCTGCTCGAGCCCGATCAGGCCCAAAGACGAGTTGTCGAGCACGACGACTTTGAGGTCGAGCTCGAGATCGACTGCGGTCAAGAACTCGCCCATCAGCATGTGGAAGGCGCCATCGCCACACAACGCGATTGCCTTGCGACCCGGCGCGACGACTGCCGAACCGATCGCGGCCGGCAACGCGTAGGCCATCGAACCGAGGTTGGCACAAAAGGTCAGGCGCTGCCCGCGCTTCATATGGAGGTGACGCGCTGCCCACACCGTCGACGTACCCGTATCGCAGCAGAAGACCGCATCGTTCGGCGCAGCCTCGGCGAGTGCGTGCACGACCGCTTGGGGTCGAAGCGCACCATCCGCGCGCGGTTCGTGTTCGACCTTGTCCTCGAAGTGACTCCACACGCGAGCGAGCACGCCTCCGCGCTCGCCCGAGCCGCCGGAACCGTCGTGGCGCGCCTTGATCCGACCGACCAACGCCTCGACTGCACTCGCGGCATGCGCATGCACGGGCAGGGTCCTGGGCGACCGACGACCGATCACCTGCGCACGCGTGTCGATTTGGATCACGTGTGCATCCTCTCGATACCACTCGCGGTAGGGAAAGTCCGTTCCGATCATCAAGAGCACGTCCGCGTGATGCATCGCTTCGACCGCACGCCGCGACCCGACGACGCCGAGCTCACCGCACACGAGCGCATGGTCGTCCGGATAGAGATCGTGTGCCTTGAGCGAACGGATCAGCGGTGCACGCAGATGCTCCGCGAGACGCAGGACCTCATCGGCGCAGCTCCGTGAGCCCTCACCCGCGAAGATCGTGATCGCCTTCGCGTCGTCCAGCAGCCGCACTGCCTCGTCGATCACCGCAGCCGGCGCGTGCAGCACGCCGAGTTCGTCGGGACGCAGCAGCCGGACCGGAACGTCCACGACGCTGGACTTCCCGACCTCGGCAGGCACGATCAGCACCGACACGGCATTGCGAGAAATCGCGTGGTGGATCGCTTCGACGAAGACGTGGGGAGCCGCTTCCGCGGCCTCGACTTCGACGACGTGCTCGGCGATCGCGGACGCCGCACGTCGCAGGTCGATCTCTTGGTGGTAGTCCGACCCACGATCGCGCTGCGGCACTTGCCCCATGATCGCGATGACCGGAGCGCGATCCTTCTGCGCGTCGGCGAGACCATTGAGCAAGTGCAACGCGCCTGGCCCCACAGTACCGGCGCAGACCTGGAGACGACCCGTCAGCTTGGCCGCACCACTCGCGGCGAACGCCGCGCCCTCCTCGTGCATCGTTCGAATCCAGCGCACCGCATCCTGCTTGCGCATCGCATCCGTGAGCGGATTGAGCGCATCACCCGGAATGCCGAAGACGTGCCGGACGCCAGCCTCGGCGAGAAGTTCGAGGAAGCGAGCGTAGAAGTTCATGCCGGGCAACCGGACGACCGCGCGTTGCGCGAACTCCCCGCTGCTTTTGTCTGTGCGATTCGTCTGTGCGATTCGCAGCGCGGTCGGCGCTGAGGTCTCCGTCCGAGAAATCAATCAAGGAGAGACCGAGATGAATACCTTCCCCATGACGCTTCCCCTGATCGTCGCGCTGACCGCAGGTGGCGTCGCGCACGCGCAGAACGGAACGAACTCGCTACAGATCGAGAGCTACGGCGTGAGCTGCGGTGCGCAGCTCAATGGCTCGATCGCGACGAGGCGGCTCGCGATCACCGTGACGGATGCACTACCTGGTCAGCCGGTCGCGATCGTGATCGGATCGCACGCACAGAGCTTGGCGCTGCCGGGATCACCGTGTCGACTGCTCACGAGCGCGCAGCTCTCGGTGCCGCTGATCGCGAACTCGCGTGGCGCGGCATCACTCGAGATTCCACTACCTGGCACGTTCTCGAGCTTCTTTGCACAAGCGATCGCGCACGACGCGGGCAAGCAACGTTTCGTCGGCTCGCAGGGCTTGGCCGTGCACGACGCAGCGAAGGACGACCGAGTGATCGCGGTCGTGCGAGCCAGCGGTTCGTACATCCGCTTCGTCGAATCCGAACCCGGCGAGCTCCTCATCGTCGCCATCGATGTCACGAAGGCGCAGCGCGATGCATTCGCGCGCTACGAGAGCGGCGCGATCACGGCCGCCGAACTCTATACGTCACTCTCCGGATTGACCGCGCCGAGCGCGCTTCGAGCGCTCTCCGTGAAGGTCGCGAATGCGCGCAAGTCGGAGGCCATCGAAACGCCTCTGCAGGGTTCGATTCGGTCACCGTTCTTCGGAGTGGTGCCCGGCGCGGTCCCAGGTCCTCACCAACAAGGAGGCAACGTCGGCCCGGCAGCATGCAACAGCGCCTCGTGGTTCACCGGCATGTATTGCAATCACCCCGGGGACTTCGAGTACTGCTGGACCAACCTCACGGGCAATCCTTGGGTCCAGAAGTACTGCCACGCGATGTATGGCCGCGTCGCGTCGGTGAGCGGCAACTTCGGGTTCGCCTACAAGCGCTGGAACGGCAGCAATTGGTACATCGTTTGGTCGACCAACGTCACGACCTGCCAGACCTTCTACTGCAATGCCAGCTACTCGTCGCCCCGGCACTGGCGCCGGATGGACGTCGCAGGTGGCAACGGCGACCTCAAGCACTTCCGCGTCGCCGGCTACAACTGATTCATCGAGTGCTCCGAATCGTCGCTCACCACATCTCGAACCATGCCCGCTCCTTCGCCTGCGACTCCGAACATCGCGACTCCCGGCACGTTTGACGGTAGCTGTGTCCAAACCAAGGACACCGCGCCTCCAGGGTACAGCGAATCCGCATACGTCAGCTGATAGGCATTCTGGTATCGGATCCAGCAGCCGCTCATGAACGATTGGACGATGCCGCGTCCACTGTCGCGTTTCGTGGCGGCTACGGTCCACGACTGTGAACCCGCAACGGCAGTCGTGTTTGCGTCCAAGATCAACGAACGGCCTTTGCTCACGTCGACCACGAAGGGACGAATCAGCGGAATGTGCGCGATGAAACGCGGCGGATTCCGCCACGCATCTGCTGGCCAGTTGAGCCAGCCGGAAAAGACGACCGTATTGTCTTTTCCGACGTTGTTCGCATGCGTCGTCGACATGGCTGTCGGCGCAAAACTCACGTGTGAGAGAGCGAACGTCACTTGCTGGCTATATGGCGGCCGATCGATCTGACTCGTGTAGTGCGGCTTGAGAAACGACAACCCCCGAATGAGTGCTGTCGAGCGACCGAAGTCTCGGAGCGCGTAGGCATACTGCACACGTGCCGGCGCACGCGGCGGCGCGAGGAAGTAGTCCGTCTGGTCCCAGCTTCCGGGCGCACGATTCCAGTAGGGAACGATGACATCCGGAGTGGAAACCGCCTGCAACGGCGTCTGCGTCACCTGGCTGTGCAAGGGACCGCAAGCGCACGTCAACGCAAGCGATACGATGGACTTGGCGCAACGAGTCATGCGAGGCGTGCACGCGCTACTTGCCGTTGCGCGCTCCTTGGTGTTCAGGTGGCAAGAGGCCCACGCACTGTCCACCGAATCGTCCATAGCGTCAAGCAGAGCGGACCTTCATGTGCCTGGCAGACACTCCGGCGGCCTCACGCCCCAGGGCGCTTCACTCCGAACGCCAGCTGCCCCGCCGCCTTCTTGAGCTCCCCCGCGAGCGCCGGCGCCATGCGCAGGAAGCGCTTGCGCAGCCGCGCGCGTACGCGCCGCTTGTCGCGTGCGCTCAAATCCTGCGCGGCAAGCACACCGCGCATTTCGCGCCACAAGCCCCACATCGGCATCACGACGCGTTTGCCGTGCTTGGGGTCGAACCACGTTGCGAGGCGCTGGGGCGTCGCGGCTTCGATCATCGACGTGCCGGGGTGCAACCTGCGGACGAAGAGCGGCTCGTCGATCTCGCGGAACGTGCCGGCGAACGCGAGTTCGAACAGCAACGTCTGATCGGATGCGACATGGGTCGCGATCTTCGGTGTCTTGGCGAGCGCGGACGAGCGGAAGACGCCGAAGATCGACATCCAAACGTCGTCGTTCTGGTCGGCGAGGTCGAGCAGGCGCAGGGCGCGTGCCGCGGGCTCGGCATCGCGGAGATCGAGCGTGCCCGCGGAGTCGCGCAGCAGCTGATCGTCTTCGTCGATGTAGCGCGTCTTGGGGAACGCGACGACGCACGACGGATCGCGTTCGAGCGCTTCGACACAGCGGCGGAAGAACCCGGGCGCACACAGGTCGTCGTGAGCCGCCCACTTGAAGTACTTCCCACGTGCGTGCTCGAAGACGAGGTTGTAGTTGCCGGCACCACCGACGTTGACCTCGTTGCGCGCGATCGACACGCGACGGTCGTTCGCGGCGATGCGTTCGCAGATCGCGACCGTGTCGTCAGTCGACGCGTTGTCGCGGATCACGACTTCGAAGTCGGCGAAGTCCTGCGCAAGGATCGAGCCCAACGCTTCTTCGATCCAGCGCGCACCGTTGCGCACCGGCATGCCGATACTGAGGATCGGGTCTCGCCCCATACGGAGAAGACTACCGGCGCTACCGCACCTTGCCCCCGCGCTTCTCCAAAAGCGGCGTGAAGTAGCGGTAGTAGACCTCGAGACTCAGCACGCACATCGCGGTCGTATAGCTGCGATCCTTGCGCGTGTCCTTCGCGTAGCGCGCGTAGGCGCCGACGGGCGCGAAGCTCCCGTCCGAGCTCTGTCCACGCGGCAGCTCGACCCGCAGCTTCTCGTTCCAGAGCCGCCATGCGTCGCCGCCACGGAAGAAGCACGCGAGCGTGCCGTAGTACCAGAAGTACGGGTTCCCGGCCCCCCGCTGCACGAAGTCGTCGTCGCTGGCCCGCGCGTACTTCTCGATGCGGCGATCGGTCGTGAAGCGCAGCCCCGTCTCGATGCGCGGATCTTCCGGATCCTGGCCGAGCAACAAGAGGCAGAAGACCGATGCAGGAGTCGACGCCGGCAACGTGCGCCACGTCATCTGCAAACGCTGCGGTTCCTTCGTGTAGAGGAAGTAGCCGTAACGATCATCGAACATGTCGAGCAAGAAGCCCTTCGCCATCGCGAGCGCGCGATCCGGCACGTCGAGCCCCGAACGACGCGCCGACTCGAGCGCCATGATCTGCCAACTCGAGACCGACGCGCGTGCGTACGAATCCTCGGGCTGGAGGGCCGGACTGTAGTAGCCCCAACCACCGCGACTGTGGCGCGGTCCACCATCGCGCTGTTGCTCGAGGATCCAATCGACCGCGTGCTCGAGCGGTTTGCGGAGCGACTGCAACTTGGTCAGCGCGTAGCACTCGGCGAGCGCGTACGTCGTGATGCCGTGGCTGTAGGCCGACGAACGCCCGAAGTGCCCCGTGTCCTCGTCCTGACTCGCGAGCAGAAAACGGAGCGCGCGCGCGACATTGGTCGCGTACTGCCCCTTGCCGACCGGATCGCCGTCCTGCCCGGGCGCGGGGATCGTCGGTGGCAGATTGCCCGCACCGAGGAAGGCGAGCAGACAGAGCGACGACTTGCCGACGCGCACCTCGCCGTACTTCTCGTCGTAGTCGTCCTCTTCGCCCCAACCACCATCGTCTCGCTGGATCTTGGCGAGGTAGCGAAGGCCCTTCTGCACCGCGAGCTCGGTCTCCTCCGTGCCGCCGAAGCGCGCGAGCGCCTCGACCTTCTTCTTGCCGAAGCGGTTCGCATAGAGCGAGACCTCGGCCGGCTTCTTCTCCGTGACCGGTACGACTCGTACGCGTCGCTGTGCACGATCGACCTGCGTCGACGGTGGAAGCACGCTGCCGGCATCGAGGCCGTCTCGCCGGCGTTCGTCGCCGAGCATCGCGACCGGGCTCGAGGGCAAGGTCTCGACCTTTTGGATGCGTGGTAGAGCAACGCGTTCGACGGTCATCGATGGCGGTCCCTCGGTCGCACGCCGAATCGGGACAGCGCGGGACGCGACAGGCGCGTTCACGGCAACCGCTGTCGACGGCGCAGTGACGCGGCGTGACGACATCGGCCTTGCGCGTGCGACGCGTTCGGATCTTCCTCCGACGCGGACGACGCGCGGCTTGGCGAGATCGAACTCGGGCGGAGTGACGCTCGCGCCTTCGACGACACTCGGAGCAGGTTGCGCGTCGAGCGCTCGCTGCGGCTGCGCCACGGCGGCGCGTGCTTCGTCGGCCTTCGTCACGAGTTCGCGTGCGGTCACGCGCGACTCGTCGAGTGCGGTCCCGGGCTTCGGTGCATCGGCGATCGCGCCCGTGTCCACTGGCGTGTCGACCGCGATCGCGGGAGCGAGTCCGGGTCGCGGCCCGTTGGCGACGAGCGGCCGGCCGTCGCGCGTGCGTGCTGGCGGTGCACGGCGCGTGCGCGGCTTGGCGAAGTCACTCGATGGCGGCGCGATCTCCGCAGCGATGTCGTCGACCGGGCGTTCCGCTTCGGCCTTGTTCACTGCTGCCGTCACGACCTCGGACGACGCGCGTTGGATCGTTGCGGACTTGGCCGTCAGCGCTTCGCCCGTTTCGTCCGACTTGGTCGCGCCCTTGGCGCTCGCGACACGATTCGCATCGGGTCTATCCCGCAGCTGCGGCTCGCGTGCCGATAGCTTGCGCTGCGTCACGACGGGAGCGACGCGTGCCATCCGTTCTGGTCCGGGGCGCTTCGAGGTCACACCGGTCAAGACCGCATCGGGTGCGGGCAGATTCGCTTGTTGCTCGAGGTCACGCGCCTTGCTGTCCGCGACACGTTCGGCATCGGGAACCGTCTCGAGCCGCGCAGCACTCGTCGCAGCTGCCTCCGGTCGTGCCATCGCGGAATCCGCGTTCATGCCGAGCTTGGCTTCAACGGCCTCGAAGGCGGAGTCGGTCTCGACACTCGGGATCGCGATCGCGTCGGGCTCCTGCGCGCGCACGTCCCGACTTGCCGCCGGTACACTGCGAGCTGCCGTCTCGCTCGACTTCGACGCCGCGTCCGCAAGAGTCGACGCGGACGGGATCGCGACTTCGATCACCGCTCGTTCTGCAGCGCGCTGAGGGTCGGCAGCCTCGGTCTTCGCTTGTTCTGCTGTCGTCGCGATCGCGTCTGGTGCCACCGTCGTGTCCTGCCCGGACTTGGGTGCGAACTTCGGCAACTCCTCGGTCACGGCACGTGCCTGGGTCGTCGGCGCATCGAGCTTCGCGACTTCGGTCGTGAGTTCCCGCGAACGGTCCGCCAAGAACTCCGCACGCTCCTGTCCGTCGCGCGCCGCGGTCGCCACCGACGTCTGCGGGACCGCGGGTGCGAGATCACGCTCGAAACCTTCGAACTCGCGTCGCTGCCCGAGATCCGACTCCGCCCTGGCAGGCGCTTCGTCGGGTGCGCGCTCGCCCGTGAGTTCTGCCGAACTCATGAGGCGCACTTCGACGCGATCGCCGACCTCGGGCACCGGTGGCAAGAACGTGCGCACGATCTCGACGCGCATCAACCACAGGAGCAGCAGCAAGTGGATCAGGAGCGATGCGAGCAAGCACTGCGTGATGATGTCGAGCGCGGTCCACCGTCCACCGAGCCAGAACAATACGAAGAGCAAGAACGCCATCGCCGCGACGATCGCGAGGATCCACTCGAGGTTGCGCTGCCCGAGCCACCAGGGACGAACCAGTCGCGAATCGGCGCGGTACTGAATGCCGGACGTTTCGTCGACGAGGAAGAGCGCTCTTCCATCGTCCGCACTCCGGGGACCACGCAACCGATCGAGATCCGCGAACCCCGGCACGGGCAGCGGCGCGACGAAGCCCTGGACCCCCGACTCGCTCGGGTGCAACCACGTGTGGAAGAGCCGACGCCGTCCGCTCTCGAAGCGACGCACGAAGTAGAGCACTTCGCCCCGCGCATCGAAGCTGCAATCGCGATCGAAGAACGTCGGATACGGACCGTCGTCGCCGATGTCGTCGAAGACCTCGTGCACCTCGACGTCACGCGAAGCGAGGGATCCGAGATACAGCACACCGTGAGCGCCGCGCGCGATCTCCGGATCGCGGCGCGAGAAGGCGATCTGCACGCCATCCGGATGCGGCGCCGGATCGGTCTCGTCGAGCGGCGTGTTGATTCCCTCGGGCAAGGGCCGGACATCGTCGAAGCCGCGACCGTTCCATCGCGCGGACCACAGGTCGAAGCCGCCGGCACCACCAGGACGGTCGGACGCGAAGTAGAGACGACCGTCGATGCCGAACGCCGGTGCGAGGTCGTGCGAAGGCCCATCGATCGACGCGATCATCTCCGGCTCGAGCCTTGGCCGCTCGGGATCGAAGATGACGAGTTCGGTCTCGGCGCCAACGGGCGTGCCACACTTGCGAGCGTACAGGATGCGTCCATCGGGGAGCGCGCACGTGCGCCCGCGAACACCTCCAGTCAGCTCCGTCACCGGAAGCGGAGCATCGAAGACGAGCATCGAAGCGTCGCGCAACGTCGTCGCGTTGCGTGGGGACACGCCACTCGAGTACCAGATCGGTCGCCCCGAACGCAGCATGACGAGCCCGAGCAGCGCAACGAAGAAGACGAGGAGCGCAGCGAGCGCGAGTATGCGGCGCTTCTTGCTCCTGGGCGGTCTCGTGCCCGTGGTCTCGTTCGCGTTCTTCTTGGCCATCGTGGACTCCCCCGAACCCCTCGTTCGTCAGCGTCCGTTCGCTCGTGGTGTCGCGCCGATCGCGATCTGACGTAACGGTGCGGCACGACACGCGTCGAGCACGCGCGCGACGACACCGAACTGCGTGTTGGTATCGCCGCGGATCAACACTTCTTGTCCCTCGTTTCGCTTGGCCGCACTGCGCAGCATCTGCTCGAGGACCGGCATGCGGATCTCCTTGCCGTCGACCGTCAGCGCGCCGCTCTCGAGCACGTTGATGATGATCGGGCGTGCGTCCTTCTTGGTCGTCCCGGTCGTCGCGTCGGGCAGACGCAGGTCCATCTCGACCTCTTCCTTGCGGAACGTCGTGGCGACGAGGAAGAAGACGAGTAGCAAGAAGACGATGTCGATCAGCGGTGTGAGGTTGGGTGTCGCGTCGACTTCTTCACCCAGATCAAGCCGCATCGCGAATCTCCGGCTTGCCCGCCAGACGCTCGACCCAGGGAGCGAGCCGCTCGTCGCACGCGAGCATCAGGCGGCGAGCCTTGCCCGAGAAGTGCGCCGCGATGAGCATCGTCGGGATCGCGACGCAGAGCCCCGCGATCGTGGTCACGAGGGCGACCTCGATGCCCGATGCCAACATCTCGGGCTCCCCCATCTTCGTCTTGACGACGCGATGGAACGCTTCCTGGATCCCGAGCACCGTGCCAAGTAGACCGAGGAGGGGCGCGACGCCCGCGATGAGGTGAAGCGTGCGGTTGTTGCCGCGGAGCTTCTCGAGTTCCTTGTGCGCTTGGTCCTCCATCGCGACTTCGACGGCGCGCACCGGATGCCCCTGGCGCCGCATGCCCGCGAGAAGGATGCGTGAGGCGGGCGCGTTCATCTCTTCGAGGATCGTCTTGGCGCCCTCGTAGTCGCCGGCACCGAGCTTCGCTTCGGCCTCTTCGAGACGTGCCGGAATCACGCGCGAGCGCGTCAGTGTGCGCAAGCGTTCGAGCGTGAACGCGACCGCGACGAGCGAACAGAGCGCGATCGGGATCATGACCGGACCGCCAGAACTCAGGAAGTCCCAGACGGTTTGCACGGTCGTCTCGGTCTGCAAGCGTGCGATCGAAAGAAGCGACATCATCATCGGTGTCCCGTTTCGGTGTTCGTCGAGAGGAAGGACCGTTGCCCGGTCATCCGCTCAGCTTTTGGAGCAGGTTGCGCGCGGCCTTGGCAGACTCGGACTTCGCGAACCGCTCGATCAGTTCGCCCAACAGCTTCTTCGCCTTCGCCTTCTGGTCCTGTGCGAGGTAGCCCTCGGCAGAAGCGAGCAAGCCCTTCTGCACCCACTCGGGTTGGCCATACAGGATCGAGAGCTTGAGCCACGCGTCGATCGCGCCGTCGAGATCGCCCGCGTCGCGGCGTGCTTCGCCGATGCGGTACTGCGCTTCGGCACCGAGCGGTCCGTCGGAGAGCTTGGTCGCGGCTTCGAACGAGGCCACCGCCGCGTCCCAGTCCTTGCGTAGCGCACGCGCGCGTCCGAGCCACAGAGCCGCCCGCGCGCGATCACCGGCGGGCGCATCCTTGCTGCCGAGGATCCACTCCTCGAGCGAGCGAACCGCGGCGGCGGCGCGCCCGTCCTCGAGATCGACGTGTCCGAGATGCAGCTTCGCCATCGGCGCACGCGCGCCAGCGGCGTTGCGCTCGAGCAACTTGACGAATGCATCGCGCGCCCGATTGCGATCGTCGCGCCGATACGCGCACTCTCCCGCGAAGAAGAGCGCTTCGTCGAAGAGCGACTGCGCCTCGTCGGGCCCGAGCGCGAGAATGCGCTCGAAGAGCCCGGCGGCACCTTCGAGATCGCCACGTTCGAAGCGTGAGAAGCCGAGGCGGTAGAGCGCCTGTGCTCGATAGCGTCCCTGGGTGGCCTGCAGGAGTTCGGCCGCGCGTGCGTCGGCCTGCTTCTGCTCGGCGTCACTCATCGCGGCGGCAGCGTTCTTCGGACTGCCATTCGCGCCGTTCTTGCCATTCTCCGTCGCGTCGCCGTCGAGCTTCGCGAGCTCGGCAACGCCGAGGTGGAGCTTGGCCTCACCGACGAGTTCGACGTCCTTGCTGCTCGCCGCGACCTGCGCGAACGCGGCGAGGGCACCCTTCTCGTCGTTCTGTTTGCGGCGCGCCCACGCGAGTTCGTACCAGAGTCGGTCGGGGCGCTCGAGGCCTTGGACCGCTTTGCCGTCCTTCGCGAGGTCTTCGAGGGTCGCGAGTGCTTCCGCATTGCGGTCACGGCGAGCCAGGGCGACGCCGAGCGCGTATCGCATCTCCGCCGCGCGGGGATGCTTCGGGAAGCGATTCAGGAACGTGCGCGCCGCGATCTCGGCCTTGTCGAACTGCTTCGCTCGGTGGTGCAAGGACGACACGAGTTCGAGCATCGAAGGCGCACCGTCGCCGATCCGCGGATGCGCAATGGCCGCGTCGACGTAGCGTGCGCACTCCTCGTCGTTGCCGAGTTCGAACGCGCACCACGCGAGCCCCTGCAAGGCCTTCGCGCCGGCTTCGGACTTCTCGCCCGCGATCGCCTGGTACGCTTTTGCCGCGCCTTCGAAGTCACCGCGACGGAACGACAGCTCGCCCATCTGGAGGCGATCGGCTTCTTGTTGCCCGCTGTCCTTCTCGGCGGCCGCCGCGCCCGCGCCGCGTGCGGCCGCGGCCTCGCGCTGCCCTCCCCC
>JAGQQW010000167.1 GCA_020426005.1 Planctomycetota bacterium
AGCGAGCATCCGGATGTTGGCGCCGGCCGAGAAGATGCGATCGATGCCGCTCTTGAAGACCAGCGTCGTGACTTCGGGGTGCTCGAAGCGGACGCGCTGGAGCGCGTCGGCGAGTTCGATATCGACTCCGAGGTCGTAGCTGTTGAGCTTGAGTTCGTAGCCGTCCCGGTAGGGCTTGTCGGGCTGAACCGCGAGTTCGAGCGTCGCGGTCTTGCCGTCGACGCCGAGGCGCCAGTGTTGGTAGCTGTCCGGATGGCGGTTGAAGTCGGTCATCGCGTAGGCCGTGCGGGTTCGTGGGATCTGGTCGGAAAGGCCGTAGCGCCCCGGTTTCGGCAGCGCCGTCGAGCCGGAGGACGATAGGCGTGATTCTCGGCCGGATCAAGCAGCATACCGCATGATTGCGCGTGAAATCTGCAGGATGATGCAGTATGGTTCCGGCGTTGTGACCTCGAAATCACTCCCCCTGCCTCCTGGTTCTGCCGGGCGGGCGCCTTCGCCCGTCGATGCGGCCTACCTGCGCGCGCTCGGCGAGGCCTTGCGGCGGCGCAGGCGCGAGCAGCGCACGAGTCGGCGCGAACTCGCCCGGAAGAGTGGGGTCTCCGAACGCTTCCTCGCGGACATCGAGAGCGGGCGGGCCAACCCATCGATCCTCAGGCTCGAGCACGTCGCGCGCGCGCTCGGGACGCGCGCCGCCGCCTTGCTCGATGGGATCGACGACGGTGAACGGATCGTCATCACCTTGCTGGGCCTCCGCGGCGCGGGCAAGTCGACGATCGGTCGTCGCCTCGCCGATCGACTCGGCATTCGCTTCGTCGAGCTCGACGAGGACGTCGAGCGCCGGATGGGCTTGTCGCTGACGGAGATCTTCGAGGTGCACGGCGAGGCCGCATACCGTCGCGTCGAGCGCGAGGTCCTGCGCGAACGCCTCGATGCGGGCGAGCCCCTCGTGCTGGCGACCGGCGGCGGAATCGTGACCGATGTCGAGACGTGGGAACTTCTTCGCGCTCGCACACATACGGTCTGGTTGCGCGCGAGGCCCGAGGATCATTGGGACCGAGTCGTCGCGCAGGGGGACACACGTCCGATGTCCGGCGACGCGCGGGCGTTCGCCAATCTGCAGGCGATTCTCGCTTCTCGTGTCGATCTGTACGCGCAAGCCGCGCAGGTCGTCGACACGTCGACCAACGGGATCGAAGCGGTGAGTTCTTCGATCGAAGCCGCGGTGCGCGACGCGACCTTCGATCGGAACGAACCCCGACAGGATGTCCGGGCAGAAGATGCCCGGGAAAGGGAGGAAGCATGAAACGGAGTTCGAAAGGCCTGTTCGTTGCCGTAGGCGCCGTGTGGATCGCCGCGACATTGCCGACTTCGGCATGCACGAATCAGCGAGGTGGTTCGGGTTCGCAGGACAATGCGCCGGTCGTGTACGAGAGTCGCGGGGCGGAGCTCTTCGCGAAGCATTGTGCGATCTGTCACGGAGCCGATGGTTCGGGGCGCGGCCCTGGCTCGTCGTTGCTCTCGCCACGGACGCCGGACTTCGGGAATGCGTTGTTCAACCTCGTGACGTCGACCAACGGCATGCCGAGGGACGAAGATCTCGCGCAGACGATTCGGCGCGGTATGCCCGGCTCGGCGATGCCCGCCTTCGACTGGCTCGACGCGAGCGAACTCGATGCAGTCGTCGATCGCGTGAAGGAACTCGGCAAGCGGCGCATGGCGCAGAACTTCGAAGCCGACGCGCGGAAGGGTGGTGGCAAGCTCGATGCCGTGATTGCGCGGTCGATGGCCGAAGAAGCCTGGCAGCAGGGCGCGACGGTCGATCTTCCGGCGAAGCCCGGAGACGCCACGTCGATGCTCGCGAAGGGGCGTGAGCTGTACTTGCGTCATTGCGCTGCCTGCCACGGGGACGATGGTCGTGGGCGCGGTCCGATCCGTGCGTGGACGCGAACGATGCACGCGGGGTTCGCACGCGACTTCACACAGGGCATCCTGCGCGGACCGGCGACGTTCGAAGCGCTATGCGCGCGCATCCTCTGTGGCATGCCGCGTGCCGGCATGCCGCCGACGCACTTCGAGGATCCGTCGGACACGGCTGCGCTCGCTTCCTACGTTTCGAGTTTGATCCCCGAAGGCGTGTCGGAACGACTCGTCCAGAGGACCGTGCAGTTGCGCGCGAGCCGCGTGGCGAAGGTTTCCGATCGTGCGGACGAAGCCGCGTGGTCGAGCGCGGGTCGCGCTCGCATCGTGCTCGCTCCGCTCGAATGGAGCGAGGATGCGATCGTCGAGGCCGACATCGCTGCGCTCCATGACGGCGAACGCGTCGCGTTGCGCATCTCGTGGCGTGATCCGTCCGAGGATCGAAGTCCGATCGCGAGCGATGCGTGCGCGGTGCAGTTCTCGAGCGATGCGCGGCCGCCGCTCTTCGGCATGGGGTCGCACGACAAGCCGACCAACATGTGGCACTGGCGCGCGTTCCGCCTCGCGGACATCGCGGGCGAACTCGACGCGCTCGACGCGCCGCACGCCCGTCGTGATCCGTTGACCGGCGAACCGATCGAACACGACGCTCCCGTCTATCGCACGACACCGCCGCTCAAGGAGTCGTCGCGCAAGGCCGACGAGGTGCACGCCGAAGGCATGGGCAAGCTCGACATCGCGTTCACCGGGACGCCGGTGCGCGCCGCAGCGCAGTGGACGGACGGCAAGTGGTACGTCGTGCTCTCCCGCAAACTCGTCGGGGACGAGAAGCGCGAGATTCGCTTCGTGCCCGGGGAATCCGTGCAGTTCGGCGTCGCGATCTGGAACGGCGCCGAGCGGCGCAGCACGTCGTTCAAGTCGGTGACGATCTGGCACCAATTGGTGCTGGAACGATGACGAACGTCGTTCGACGATTGATGCTCATCGTGCACACCAGAGGATAGGACTCCATGACCCGCACCGAACTTCGCTCGCTCGTCCCTCTGTTTCTGCTGATGGTCTGCGTGTCGCCGACGCTCGCGATCGCCGCGCCGCAGGACGAGAGTCAGGCCGACAGCCCCGGGCTGCTGAAGCCGCTGGTCGATCACTTCCGTGTCAGCAACGACTGTGCGCTCTGCCATAGCCAGTCGCCGCGGGCCAATGCGATGCGCAACGCGATGGGCGATGACGTCTCGCCGTACGGGCTCTGGAGCGCGACGATGATGGGGAACGCGTTCCGCGATCCGTATTTTCAAGCGCAGATGCAGAAGGAGACGCTCACGCGCGGTGAAGCGGTGCAAGTGCTCTGTCTGCGTTGTCACACGCCGATGGCCTATCACCACCGCGTGATGAACGGCGAGAAGCCGCCGCGGCTTGCCGACCTATTCGACGACCGGCTCGCGCAGGACGGCGTGTCGTGCACGATGTGCCATCAGATCACGGCCGAGGGGCTCGGCGAGGAGCGCACCTTCTCGGGCCGTCCGGTGATGGGGAAGGAGCGAAAGATCTTCGGACCGTTCGAGAATCCGGCGACCGGTCCGATGCGTATGCACGTCAAATACACGCCGACACACGCGCCGCACGTGCAGACCTCGGCGCTCTGTGCGACGTGTCACACGCTCTCGACCGCGCACGCGGGCAAGGTCTTCCCCGAGCAGTCGCCGTACCTCGAGTGGCGCAACAGCGAGTTCAACGACGAGCAGGGCGCGACGGCGACGTCGAAGACGTGTCAGCAGTGTCACATGCCCAAGACGGGTCCGACTCGGATGGCGCGCAACCCTGCAGGTGTCGACTTCTTGATCGATGTTCGCGAGGACTTCCGCGCCCACGCGTTCGTCGGGGGCAACTCGTTCATGCTCGACCTCTTGCGCGAGAATCGTGATCAACTTGGCGTGACGGCGGAGCCCGCAGCGCTGGCGCGCATGGCGGCCGCGTCTCGTCGGCAGCTCGGCGAGGACACGGTGAAGATGTCGATCCGCGACGCCGAAGTCGAAGAAGGCGTGCTGACCTTCGACACCGTGATCGAGAACCTGACGGGGCACAAGTTCCCGACCGGCTACCCGTCGCGTCGTGCGTGGTTGCGTGTCCAGGTGCGTCGTGGGCGACAGGTGCTCTTCGAGACGGGAGCTTACGACGACGAAGGACGCATCCTGTACGTTCGCGACGAGCTCGCGCAGCCGCACCGTTCGCGCGTCGAGAAGCCGAGCGACGTCGTCATCTACGAGATGGTTGCCGAGGACCCCGAGGGCAAGCCGACGACGCACCTCACGAAGATGACGCGCAAGCACAAGGACAACCGACTGCTCCCGCGTGGCTGGCGCCGCAACGGTCCGCACCTCGATGAGACGGCTCCGGTCGGTCTCGGTAACGACGTCGACTTCGTCGATGGACGGGACAAGGTGCACTTCCACGTGCCGATCGAGGGTGACGGCAACGGGATTCGCATCGTCGCTTGGCTCTACTACCAGAGTGTTCCGCCCGCTTGGGTCGACGCGTTGCGCGACGTCGATGCCGAGGCGTGTCGCGACTTCGTCAAGATGTACGACGCGGCTTCGAAGGCTCCCGAGACGGTCGCGGTCGTCGCGCAGTTCGTCCAGGCGTCGAAATGAAACCCGCACCGGGCGGAGATCCACGCAAGCGACTGCAGTCCGCGTCGCCCTTCGAGGAGCGCTACGGATTCTCGCGCGCGCTCCGCGTGGGAGATCGGATCGAAGTCGCCGGAACCGCTCCGATTCCGCAGGACGGGTCGGCGGTGCCGCCCTCCGCGTACGAACAGATGCGTCTTTGCGCGTCGATCGCGCTACACGCCATCGAGTCCCTCGGCGGTCGTTTCGAGGATGTGGTGCGCACGAGGATGTTCGTCGTCGATGCCGCGGATGCGGACGAGATCGGGCGTGCTCACGGAGACGCGTTCGGTGCCGCTCGTCCCGTCGCGACGATGGTCGTCGTCGCGGGGCTGCTCGACCCCGCGTGGCGCGTCGAGATCGAAGTCGAGGCAATCGTCGCTCCGGAGTGAGCGCTCGACACCTCAGCGACGTAGGCCGTAATCGTCACATCCCGCGGACGATCCACGCGTGCGAGGCGCAACGCGCTGCTATCCTCCGTGCTTTTGCGAGTGCACCAGCATGTCGACGATCCTCCATCGTTCCTTCCTCGCCGTCCTCGTGACCGCGGCGACCGTCGTTGCCCAAGCTGCCACGGAAGGGCCGGGTGACGTCGCCGTCGGACAAGGCGAAGCGAGTCGTGTGCCGTCCAAGGACCGACGTGCGATTCGACGCACGCTACCGATGACCAAGTCGATTCGTCGTGCATTCGCGGCGGAGACACGCGACTCGAGCGGATTGCCGGGTCCGAAGTACTGGCAGATCGAGACCGACTTCGACATCGATGCGAAGCTCGAACCCGAGACCGGGACGATCGTCGGCAAAGAGCGCATCACGCTGCACAACGGCAGCCCGGATCGCCTTCGCGAACTCTACCTGCGCCTCGACCACAACATCTTTCGCGCCGACGTTCCGCGTGGATCGTCGGTGCCGGCCGAGACGACCGAGGGCATGGTCGTGACTCGGATCGCTGTCGACAACGTCGAGGTCGATCTGACGTCGACCTCTGCGGGTCGCCGGCGAGGCGGTCGTGGCAACCGCGGTGGTGGGGGCAAGCCGCGTGCGACCGCCCTCGATCAAACGCTAGCGCGCATCTCGCTCCCCGAGCCGATCGACGCCGGTGCGACGGCGAAGATCGAGATCTCATGGCGCACCAAGTTGCCTGGCGGCGACGCCGGTCGAGGCCACCGTATGACGCAGCGGTTCGGGGACACGCTCTTCCAACCGACGCAGTGGTTCCCGCGGCTCGCGAAGTACGACGACCTGCGAGGTTGGGATACCAACGTCTACCTCGGTCCGGCAGAGTTCTACAACAACTTCGGGCGCTTCGATGTCCGCATCGACGTGCCGGGCGGTTGGATCGTGACAGCGACCGGTGTGCTCGAGAACCCGGAACGCGTGTTGTCGGCAGATGCGCTCGCTCGCCGCGAGAGCGTGCTCGATTCGGACGATGTCACGACCATCGTCAGCGCGCGCGACTCGGGCACTTCGAGAGCGACTCGCGAAGGGGATCGCCTCACGTGGCGCTACGTCGCCGACTCCGTCAACGACTTCGCGTGGGCGACTGCGAAGAACTACGTCTACAAAGGAACGCGCGCGAACATCCCCGGCAAGGGGCCGATCCCGATCTACATGGTGCACCTACCGGAGAACGAGCGCATGTATGCGAACGCAGGACCGATCGTGCGGCATGCACTCGAGTTCTACTCGAAGCTCTGGATCCCGTATCCGTTTCCCCAGCTGACGATGCAGGACGGGCCGAGCCTCGGCATGGAGTACCCGATGGTCATCAACTCCAACCAGGGTGCAGCCGACCACGAGACCGCGCACCAGTGGTGGCCGATGACCGTCGGCACCAACGAGACCTGGTACGGCTGGATGGACGAAGGGCTCAATCAGTACATGAACGTGTTGTCGGACGCCGATCGTCGGAATCGTGCGCCGAGGCTCGACGGACTCGGTCAGAGCTACGGTCGGCGTTCCGGCGACGAGAGTGAACCGCCGATGATGTGGATCGCCAACTACGCGGGGAATGCGTACGGCTTCCAGACCTACGGCAAGGCGCCGATGATGCTGTCGATGCTCGGTGGCATCGTCGGGGACGAGGCGGTGCAGGCTGCGATTCGCGCGTACGCCAACGCCTGGGCGTTCAAGCACCCATCGCCGTGGGACTTCGCCAACTGCGTCTCGCGTGAACTCGGCGAGGATCTCGATTGGTTCTGGTACTACTGGCTGTGGACGACCGAGTCGGTCGACGGGTCGATCCAAGGCGTCGAAGACGATGGCGGCGTCGCCGTCGTGACCGTGCGGCAAGACGGCGAGATGCCATCCCCGGTCGTCCTCAAGTTCGAGTTCGGCGCGGACACTTCGAGCATGAAGCTGCCCGAGAACGCGAAGCGGCTCGACGAGAAGACGATCGTCGTGACGTGGCCCGTCGACGTTTGGTTCGATGGGCGACGCACGTTCGAAGCGCGATTCGACCACGGGAGTGCCGAACTCACACGCGTGGTGTTCGACCCACAGCGTCGCTTCCCGGATCGCAATCCGAGTGACAACTTTTGGCCCGCAGGTAAATGAAGGTGCACATGGAGCAGGAAACCCCGCAATCGGGCACGCGAACGCGTCGCCGTGAGTTCTTGGCATTGGCGGCTGCCGGATCGATCGGTCCTTTGTCGCTCGCAACGACCGGGTGTGCAGTGAGTACCGATCGGGCGCATGAGTCCTCCATCGTTCGTGAGCCGTGCACCGTGCTGTTCCAAGGCGATTCGATCACGGATGCACATCGCGTTCGCGAGAGCGAAGGTGAGCCCAATCGGCATCCAGCGCTCGGAAACGGGTACGCACTGCTCGCCTCGGCGGCATTGCTCACGCGATCGAGTGCTCCGACCGTCAAGTGCTACAACCGCGGCATCAGCGGCAACAAGGTGTTCCAGCTTGCCGATCGATGGGATCGCGACTGCATCGACATCGAGCCCGATGTCCTCAGCATCCTCATCGGTGTCAACGACATCTGGCACAAGCGCAACGGAGACTACGACGGCACGCTGGAGATCTACGAGCGGGACTACGACGCCCTGCTCGAGCGGACACGTCGCGCGCTTCCTGGGGTCCGCATCGTCGTCTGCGAGCCGTTCCTCTTGCGGTGTGGTGTCGTCGATGGGACGTGGTTCCCGGAGTTCGACACGTATCGCGAAGCCGCGCAGAGAGTCGCGTCCAAGCACGATGCCGCGTGGGTGGCGTTTCAGACCGTGTTCGATCGCGCCTGCGAGATCGCGCCCCCCGAGCATTGGGCAAAGGACGGCGTGCACCCGACGCCTGCCGGCGCGGCATTGATGGCGCAGGCATGGCTCGACGTGTGCGCGCCCCGCACTTGAGCCCCGCACTCGATCAAGGAGTCGCTTCGCTCGTCGTCTGCGTGCGCAACAATAGGGCGAGGCCGGCAAACGACGCGAGTGTCGACGCGATGAGGATCGCGAGCTTCGCTTGCCCGAGCTGTAGCTGGTCCGCGAAGGACAGGTCCGCGATGAAGATCGAGACGGTGAAGCCGATTCCACCGAGCATGCCGATTGCCGGGACGTGCCGCAGCGAAACTCCGTGCGGTAGCACACCGAGCCCGAGTCCGACTGCAAGCCTCGTGAAGAGCGTGATGCCGAGGCACTTCCCGAGGAGCAGCCCGAGGAAGATTCCCCAGAAGACGTTGCTGGTGGCAGCGCCGCTGACGACCCCGTCGTGGAACTCGACGCCCGTGTTCGCCACCGCGAAGAGCGGAAACACCACGAACGTCACGATCGGGCGCAGACCCTTGTCGACGCGTTCGATGACGTCGACGCCGCGCATGGGGGCTCCCGGGACGAGTAGGCCGGCGACGACTCCGGCAATCGTCGCGTGGATACCCGACTGCAACGTGAAGTACCACATCAACGCGCAGATCGGCACGTAAGCGAGAGGATGATCGAACCGTAGCATTCGCATCACGAAGATCGCGATGATGCATGCACCTCCCGCCGCGAGCGCGCCCCAGGAGAGGGAGTGCGTAAATACCGTGGCGATGATCAAGATGCCGCCGACGTCGTCCGCGATCGCGAGCGTCAAGAGGAACAGCTTGAGGTGAACGGGGACTCGTGGGCCGGCAAGTGCGAGCACGCCGAGTGCGAACGCCACATCGGTCGCGACCGGTACGGCCCAGCCATCGCGGTTCCCCTCGAAGCTCATGGCACCGAAGAGGTAGATCGCGATCGGTGTGACCATGCCACCGAGAGCTGCGAGCACGGGGAGCGCTGCTGCCTTCGGAGAGCGCAGTTCTCCACGAACGAGCTCCCGCTTGATCTCGACACCCGCACCGAGGAAGAACAGCGTCATCAGCGCGTCGTTGACCCAGCCGTGCAGATCCAGATCGACCGTCAACAAGCCGAGCGGCATCGCGAAGCGGTGGTGCCAGAGATCGTGGTATCCGTGACCGTCCAGATTCGCCCAGAGGATTCCGATGGTCGCGAACACTGCGAGGATGGCTGCAGGGATCCACGGGCGGCTCACGGCAAGGTGTCCTTTCTCAGCGGATGACGAGAACGGGCCTAGGGCTGTGGTGCGTCAGATACGACGCAACGCTGCCGAGGACGAGATCGGTCAGCTCGCTGTGTCCTCGCGAACCGATGACGATCAGGTCGACACCCTCACGCTCCGCGCACGCGAGGATCGTCGAGCGCGGGTCCCCTGTGAGGACGAGCGAGCGACTCGCGAGGCCGCGATCGGTGGCATGATCCCGCATGCGATCGCAGCCTGCCTGGACCTCCGCAGCGAGCGACTGATTTGCGGCGCTGCCCAGCTCGGGGCGCATGATCGCGCTCGCGACGATCAAGAGTTCGGTCTTCGTGCCTTCGAACGCATCGATACACCAATCGACCGTCCGTGTTGCCGCTTCCGAGCCGTCGAATCCGATCAACACTTTCCCGAGCATCTCGAGCTGCCTACGAGGATGCAGCCGAGCATACAGCGAGGCGTTTCAGTTGTTGCGGTGGATCGTCAGAGACTGACCTGCATCGACCGCAACGCGCACGGTCCTCTTGCCATCGGGCCACACGACTTCGACTTTGTCGATGAGTTGTGTCGTGCCGAGGCCGAAGTGCGCGACCGCGGGATTTTGCGATACGTAGTTGCAGCTGCATGCGATTTCGCGCATTTGCACGGTGGAGCCGGTCGTGACGTAGACACGAGCACCGATCGCGTGCGTGTTCGGTGCGCTGTCGCGCAAGCGAACGATCAGGTGATTCCCCTTGTCGAGGTCGTTGCGGAAGAGCTTCCACGGGTTGTCGAGGTTGTCGACGAAGATGTCGAGATCTCCGTCGCCGTCTGCATCGAAGACCATCAAGCCGCGACCCTGACCGCGATCGACCAGACCGTGCTTCTCGGCAGCTTCACGAAACGTCCCGTCGCGATTCGACAAGAACAACCGGGAGCGATCGACTTCGAAGCCGTCCCAGAACCAGCCGTTGACGTGGACGAGGTCGAGGTGCCCGTCCTGATCGAAGTCCGCGAAGCTGCTTCCCCAGCCCCAATCGCCCTGGCGCACACCGGCTTCGGTCGTCGCGTCTTCGAACGTCCCGTCGCCGCGATTGCGGTACAAACGATTGCCGGTCCAACCGTTCTGCGGATCCGCGTGCCAGATGCTCGAGACGAACCAATCGAGATCGCCATCGTTGTCGTAGTCTGCGACGGACGCACCCATGCCGTTGTCGTCGCTGATGACGGACGTCGTCGTGTCTTCGAACGTCCCGTCACCCTTGTTCCGATAGATGCGACTGGTCTTGAAGTCCGCGGCGATCAGGAGATCGCACCAGCCGTCGTTGTCGATGTCCGCGAAGTTCGGTGTGAACGTCAGGTCACCCTGCGGACTCTGTCGGATCGTCTTCGAGATCCCGCTCACGTCGGACACGTCGGTGAACGTCAGGTCGCCGTTGTTGCGCCACAGATGTTCACTCGTCGGGCGCGTGAGGTTCTGGCGCTCCCAGCGCGTGATGAACAGGTCGAGATCGCCATCGCGATCGTAGTCACCGAACGCGGCCGAACACGTGTCGCCGGTCACGACGATGCCACATCGCTGTGTGATCTCGGCGAAGGTTCCGTTGCCCTGGTTGTGGAAGAGCCTCGGGCGCGCATCCAAGACGCCGAGCACGAGCAGATCGAGGTAGCCGTCGCCGTCGACGTCCGCGAAACACGGCCCGCACGCATTCCCTTGGATCGCGATGCCGGCAGACGCGCCGACTTCGTCGAACTGCCCGTCGCCACGATTGCGGAAGAGGAGCGCGGGCTTTCGCGGACCGCGCAAGACGAAGACATCGATGTCCCCGTCGTCGTCGTAATCCGCCGCGGCGGCGCCGAGCCCGTTTCCGGTCGGTGTGCCTTCGGGCGGCGGAAAGTCGAGACCGGCGTCGCGCGTGATGTCGACGAACGAGTTCGCTACCCGCACCGGCGCGCTGCTACCGCCACCGCCGCCGCATGCACCGACCACGAGAGACAGGAGTAGGAACGCGGCACCTCGTGACGCGAGCGCGACACGAGGTCGATCGGCAGTACCATGCATGAGAACAGTGTACGCGATCAACCCTGCGAGAGGATTCGGCCGAACGTCACGCTCGGTCGCATCGCCGCCGTCGCAAGGGACGGATCGGGTCGATAGTAGCCACCGATATCGATCGCCTTCCCCTGCACTGCGTTGAGTTCGTCGAGGATGATCTGCTCGCTCGATTCGAGCGCTTCCGCGATCGGCGCGAACCGAGCCGCGAGGGCCGAATCGTCGCTCTGCGTGGCCAGGGCTCGCGCCCAGTAGCGCGCGAGATAGTAGTGACTTCCGCGATTGTCGAGTTCACCGACCTTGCGGGATGGGGCGCGGTTCTCGAGCAAGTAGCTGGCGCTCGCCTCGTCGAGGGCCGCGCCGAGGACGCGTGCCGCGGCGTGGTCGTAACGGTCGGCGATGTGCTCGAACGATGCCGCCAGCGCGAGGAACTCACCGAGCGAGTCCCATCGCAGGTGGTTTTCTTCGAGGAACTGCTGCACGTGTTTTGGCGCAGAACCGCCAGCTCCCGTCTCGAAGAGGCCGCCACCTTCCATGAGCGGAACGATCGAGAGCATCTTCGCGCTCGTGCCGACCTCGAGGATCGGGAACAGATCCGTCAGGTAGTCGCGGAGCACGTTGCCTGTCACCGAGATCGTGTCTTCGCCACGACGGATGCGCTCGAGCGAGAACATCGTGGCCTCGATGGGGGACAGGATCGGGAAGTCGAGACCCGTGGTGTCGTGCTTCGCGAGGTACGTCTCGACCTTGGCGAGCAGATTGGCGTCGTGCGCACGCTCACGATCGAGCCAGAACACGGCCGGGGTTCGCGTCGCACGGGCGCGCGAGACCGCGAGCTTGACCCAGTCGACGATCGCCGCGTCCTTGGTCGTGCACATTCGCCAGATGTCGCCCTGCTGGACGACATGCTCGGTCAGAACAGTGCCGCTCGCGTCCACGACGCGCACGGTTCCGGCCGCTTGGATCTCGAAGGTCTTGTCGTGCGAACCGTATTCCTCGGCCTTCTGCGCCATCAGGCCGACGTTGGCGACGCTGCCGAGGGTCGTCGGGTCGAGTGCGCCGTTCTTCTTGCAGTCTTCGATGACCGCGGCGTAGACACCTGCATACGAACGGTCGGGAATCACGGCCTTGGCGTCCTGGAGCTTGCCCGACGCGTTCCACATCTTGCCCGAGTCGCGGATCATCACGGGCATCGACGCATCGATGATGACGTCG
>JAGQQW010000168.1 GCA_020426005.1 Planctomycetota bacterium
CGCACGGACGCAGGCAGATCGGGTGATCTGGCGAGGGAGTGCAACGCAGCGAGGGGCGTCGATCCGCCCCGACAAATACAACGTACTCCTGACGGGGGACACTAGCAGCGTGTTGAAAAACTCGGACAGGCACCGAGCGGGCACCTTCATCGCCCCGGCAGCTCCCGAAAGCCTCGCCGAATCTAGTGTCCTGAGTCGCAAATTCGCAGACTCGACCACGAGCCCTCTGCACCGCGAGTGGCGTTGCGCACCTTCGACAGATCGCCTGATCTGCCTGCATCCGCGCGCCTGACCAGCGGCACAGCCGGCTCGGCCTCGAGCGTGCGATTATGCGACTCAGGCACTTGCAGCAAAAGTCACGTCAGACCTCATGTCGATGGGAGGGGAGTGGTAACGATCGGAACGTTGTCTGCACGGACCCCTCAGTGGATCGTCGCGCTCGGTATCGGACTCGTCTTGAGTCCGCTCCTGAGCTTGACTCCGCTCTTGCAGTACATCGGTTGGTTCCTTGCTTCGCTGTTCCACGAGTGCGGTCACTGCGTCATCGCGCTGTTCACTGGCCATTCTGCGATTCCAGCGATTCGGCTGGACGGTCACGCGGCGGCGATCCATGGGCCTCAGAGCAAGATCCTCGTGTGGGCGACGTGGGCCCTGCTGGGGTACGGTGTGTACTGGTTTCGTGAGAGACTCGCGATTGTCTGCAGCTTCGCGGGGCTGGCATTGCTGTATCCCGCCCTCGTGTTCACGGGATTCGGGGAGATCGCACATCTCGCAGCGGGTCACCTGGGTGAACTCGCGTTCGCCAGTTACGCCATGTGGTGTGCCTC
Organism: Planctomycetota bacterium; assembly: GCA_020426005.1. Taxonomy (GTDB): domain Bacteria; phylum Planctomycetota; class UBA1135; order UBA1135; genus JACKHW01. The sequence continues at coordinate 828 of JAGQQW010000168.1, forward strand.
GACTGGAGGGTTCACGCAAGGCATGGCCGAGCGCGTCGCCTATGCGTTGCTCGGATTCTGGCTGTTCGGCCGCAACGCCATCTTGTTCTTCGGCTTGCTAGCAGATGCGGGCGCGCGCGCACACTACGAGAGCAACGGCAGCTTTGGCATGCAGAACGATCTGATTCGAATCGCCGATCAGTGCTCGATGTCACTGCAGACGATCGGATTGATCTTCTTGGCGATCACGATGGTGGCCGCGATCGCGAGCATCTGCATCTCCGCGATGCAGGCGCATGAACCCGCGCAGTGAGGCGCGTCGCCCGTGCGTGATTCGCCTCAGTGTGGAAACGCCGACGTGCTGGCGAGTTCTACTTCTTCTCGCTGGGCTTCGAGCGGCTGCGAGCGGCAGTCACACTCTCTTTGAACCTCGCCAGATACCTCGGGTCTCCACCGTTGAATGTTCGCATGCCGTAGATCCGTAGGAGTTCCAGCGTCATGCGGTCCAGTTCCTCGGGCGTCAAGTCCTGGCATCGCGTCGCGATGACGGAGTCCACGAAAGGCGCGAGATGAGGTGCCTCGGATTCGAGTTGTGAGAAGAAATCGGAGAACAACCGATCCGATTCGTCTCGCATGCCGGAATCTCGCATGCAGCGACTCAGACCGACGTTTGCTTCGACCCACGAGGTCGGATCGCGCAATACACCGACTTGCTCGAGGCAATCGCGATACGAGCGCGCAGCTTCGTCCATGGATCCCATGGCGCGTTCGGTGTCGCCTCGGTGGAGCATCAACAATCCGAGAAATGGCGCGTACTCGCCTCGACAGTCGCGCAACCGCTTGGTGGCGCGGGCATATGCCGACAGAGCTGCTTCGTGTTGACCCAGCTCCAAGCAGATCTTGCCGATCGAATTATCGAACATCGAGAGAGCGAAGAAGCGTTTGCCACAGGTTCGTTCGATGATCGAAAAGCCGCGCATCACGTGATCCAGCGCACTTTCTCGTGTCTTGCGTTGTTCGTCACTGTCGTCCAGCGTCCGCGCGTGGAACGAGAGATGCACGCCGACTTGGTGATGCAAGAGGGCACGCTGCTGGTCGACGATTGCCGGGTATTCCTTCGCGTTGGCGAGGACTTGCATCAATTCGCTCGCAGCCCTGTCATGGGTGAACGTGCCATGAAACACGTTGCGACGGACTCGCTGTCGTTCGATCTCGAGGCGAAGTGGTAAGCCGATTTCGCCAAAGTCGTCGAGGCGTTCGATGACGACCGCGATCTCTTTGTCGTAGTCAGCTGGCGCCAGGTCTTCGTACAGCGTGAGAACATGCCCGAGAGCAGTCAGGCGCATGCCTCGCTCGGACTTCGTTCGCATGTAGTTGTCGCGCAAGTACTGTCGATACCGTTGTACGTCCGGACGGCTCTGCAGGATCGTCACGATGCCATCCTTGAGGATGTCCTCGCAGAACACGACGAGGGGAGTTGCAGGCAGCTCCGCTAGTTCTGCAATGGACGTTTCATGGGTTGCGATCTCAGCGTTGCATTCGTCTTCTGATTGCAACATCGTGCCGATGCGTCCAACACGCATGCCCAGGGCGCGATCCACGGGACCCAGTTTGGATTCGTCTGGACGAGGGATGCGATGCGCCATGTCTATGCCGTCATCGTTCGTTCCGATCACATGGGCAAACCATGCTTCGAGCAATCGACATCGGTAGTTGACGCCTTCGGAAACGCCCTCGACGCTGCACGCTGCTTGGATGCTCTCGAACGCGCGTGCGGATTCGTTGACGCCATCGAGTGCAAGTGCGTAGTCGCGCCGCACGGCGGCTTCTACGTCGGGCGACGGGAACCCGTGCCTCGTACCCAAATCGATCGCTGCTTCGAACTCGACGGTGCCGATGTTCGGAAAGCCTCGACCTGTGTACGCCTGCCCGAATCGGTGATGCCTCACGATCCGATCCTCGTTCGTCAAGTTGGGATCCGAGAACAGCATGTGACGCAGGAGTGGCACGGACTTCTGTACCGCGGCAGGGTCGGCGAAGGTCGCCACTTGGGCGAAGAGATCGTCGAGGATCTCGCTGTTGTTAGCCTGCGGCGTTTCTCTCGAACTCGTGATGAGTACGACAGCCAGAGCGAGAATCGTCGCGACCGCGAGAAGCATGCTGCGGTTTCTCGCCACGAACTTGCTGGCTCGGTAGAGCCGAGGATTGGGTGCTGCCCGAATCGGTTCGCCTGCGAGTAGGCGTCGGATGTCGTCACGCAGTTCCGATGGGTTCGCGTATCGACGCGATGCCTCTTTCTCGAGTGCCTTGTTGAGAACGATCTCGAGTTCCCAGTTGGACTTGTTGCCGGTCGTTGGCGTCAAGCGCGCGGGATCCTTGTGCGCGATTGCCGCGATCGCTGATTCGAGCGAATTGCCGAGGTCGTACGGCAGACGGCCGGCGATCAACTCGAACAGCAAGACTCCGAGAGTGTAGACCTCGCTCGCGACACTCACGTCGCGCGTTCCGCGCTGCACCTGTTCGGGGCTTGCGTAGCGAATCGTGCCGAAGAATTCGCTCGTGCCGGTGAGGCGAGAGCCCTCTGCCGTAGTCGCGCCGTCGAGTTCTTTTGCAATTCCGAAGTCGACGAGCTTTGGTTCGCCTGTCTCGCGATCGATCAAGATGTTCGACGGTTTGAGATCGCGATGCAGGACACCGCGGCCATGTGCGTGGTGGGTTGCATCGCAGATCTTCGCAAAGACCTCGAGGATCTCCCGCTTGGTGCGACGCGATCCGCCCTCACCGAGAATCCACTCGTCGATCGTCTTGCCATCGATCCACTCCATCACGATGACCGGGTCGTCGTCTCGGCGGGTCAGGCCGTAGATCGTGACGATGTTCGGATGGCGCAATCTCGCAGTAGCCAAGACTTCACGCTCGAAGCGATTGCGTGCGGCCGCTGACGCTCCGACTGGAAGGCGCTTGAGGGCGACATCGCGATTCGTGGAGCGCTCTCGCGCTCGATACACGATGCCTTGTCCACCTCGAGCGACCTCGCCGAGGATGTCGTATTCCTCGATTTGTAAGGTCGTCGGCGTCTCATCGTCGACGTTCCGAAACGTGCCCAACCACGTCGCTTCGTCGTCGTCGTCACCGAAGATCTCGTTCAGGTCGTCTTCGATCCGCGTCATTGTCAAACGAACTCCCGACGCTGCTACGAAGGATCACCGGACTGTGTCAAGCCCAGCGATAGTAGTCGTCCTCACGCCGCATCTGTTCACGAATCCTGTCGTGAAGTCGTCGGCGTACTCGGTCTCGGATCTTGTAGATCGCGTCGCGTCCGATCATGAACTGGCACGCACACTCATCCACGCTCGTGCCACGAAGCAGTTGTTCGAATACGTCCAAGCTCTTCGATTCGAGCTCTTTGCGCAAATGGGCGAGTGCCAGTCGGCAATGGTGGTCACGCCATTCCTCGACGAACCTGCGTTCGAGGTCGACTCCCGTGGCGAGTCCGTCACTCACGGCCGTGTCGAGTCGTACCGCGCGTCGATCGGCACGACGCGCGTGAAAGCGACGAACGGCGTTGGATGCGACACGGGCCAAGTAGTCGCGGAATCGCCCCTTCGCGGGGTCATAGGTGAAGCGCGGGAGCGATTTCGACATGTCGTGCCACACGGTCTGCGCGACGTCGTCGGCATCAGCGGGCTGGAGTCCAGCGCGGCGCGCGTAAGCCTGGATCATCGGCGCGTAGTTCTGCGTGAACTGACGCCAAGCCTCGCCGTCGTGGGTCGATAGCTTTCCGAGGAAGGTCTTACGCGTGGTCTCGAACATCGGTGAGTGCGGCGGTTGGCATCCGAGTGATCGGGAAAGTTTACCCGCTATCGGAGATGGCGGCTCCGAGCTAACCCGAGCAATCGACCACGATCCGCCAGCCGTTCGCACCACGTTGCAGCACGATGGCGAAGTATCCGCTCGGTGAATCGTCCTTCCTCGTGAGCTGCCAATGTCCGTGGGCGACGGCGACGCCATCTGCAAGTATGTGGCATTCCAGGTCTTGGAAGCGCAACGTGCCCATCGACGCTCGATCCGGATAGCCTCGTCGATAGCGCGCGAGCATGGCGTCCCATCCTGTCGTGAGGTCGCTCGGTCCGCGGAACACGAGATTCGGGCTCTTCTCGTACGTCTGCGCGAATCCTTCGAGGTCCCCGCGATTCCAAGCGTCGACTTGGACCCGGAGAAGCTCCCTGATCTCGAGCTCCGTTCGTTCGAACGGCGATTGCGTCGAGCGGCAACTGGCGAGCGAGGCTGTCATCGCGAAGATCGCGACAGGACGGAGGGCTCGGGAGGTGGGGCGCATGTCACTCGATCGAGGTCAGTTCTTCGATCTCTCGAACCTCTTTGGGCACACCGGAAGTGAGCACGTCCGGTCCATTCTTCGTGACGAGCACGTCATCCTCGATCCGGACGCCGATGCCTCGGAACTCCTTGGGGACCTTCTTGTCGTTGTTCGCGAAGTAGAGACCCGGCTCGATGGTCGTGACCATTCCGGGCGCGAGTTGCATCGGCTTTCCCGAACGATCTTCGTACGCACCGACGTCGTGCACATCCATACCGAGCCAATGTCCGAGGCCGTGCATGTACCACGGCCGGAAGGCTTTCTTTTCCACGAGCTTGTCGATGCTGCCCTTGAGGATGCCGAGTTCAACCAGCCCTTTGGTGAGTTCTCTCCACGATGTCTCGAGCAGCTTCTTGACGGTCGTGCCGGGTTTGCAGAGAGCAACGCACTTCTTCTGGCATCGAAGAACCACCTCGTAGACTGCCCTCTGTGCGTCGCTGAACGGACCCGCGACGGGAAACGTGCGCGTGATGTCCGCGGTGTAGTGGCCGTATTCCGCGCCGGCGTCGATCAACAACAGATCGCCTTTCTTGATCTTCGCGTTGTTGGCGATGTAGTGCAGGGTGCAGGCGTTCTTGCCTGTCGCGACAATCGAGTCGTAGCCGTTGCGTGGGGAGCCTTCGCGGCGGAACACGGCCTCGAGTTCGGCTTGTACTTCGAACTCGTACATGCCTGGCTCAGCGATCGACATCGCAACACGATGACCTGCTGCCGAGATCTCTGCGGCGCGGCGCATCAGATCGACCTCTTCCGAGCTCTTGATCAGCCGCATCTCGTGCAGTGCTGGTCGCGGATCGACGAAGGACGGCAAGCCCTGGTTCCGTCGGGGGCGGCCCGTGAATCGAGCTCCGAAATGGCGCAAGACCTGCACATCGAAGGTCGGGTCGGAACCGAGCGGGTACGCGAGTTCGTCGATATCCCCCGCCATCTTTCCGAAGACGTCCCAGAACTCGCTGATCGGATAGGAGTGATCCGCTCCGTACTCACGAATGGCGCCTCGCGTGCCAGCGCGCGGGCCGTCCCAGATCTCTCGCTCCTTGTCCCGTGGTCGCACGAAGTAGTGCGTCTCGTACCCGGTCGATGTGGGCATGCAGACGAGAATCGACTCCGGCTCGTCGAAACCGGTGAGATATTTGAAGTTGCTGTCCTGACGATACGAGAAATGCACATCACCGTTTCGGAGGACCTCCGGGGCCGCTCGCAGGAGCAAGGGCGTCCCGCCGAGCGCCTTGTAAAGTCGATTTCGCCGCTGTGCATGGATTGAGGCGAGCGACGTCGTCGCCGATGATGAGGGCGTCTTATTACGCGTTCTACGTTTCACGTTCGTCTTGGCCATGGCGGGAGACTACGCGTTCGGAGGATCCCATGCACGCATCCGGCAACGACCAAGGGGGCGATCAAGGTTTCCTCGGGATCGGTTGGGCGCTTCATCCCGATGTCGAGTACTTGACGATTTCGCGTCGTCTCATCGAGGACGAAGCGGACTTCTTCGAGATCAATCCCGAAGCGCTCTGGAGACCGCTGATCCAGCACGGCAAGACGATCGGGCTCGAGCGCAGCGAGTTTCATGAAACGTTTGCGGCAATTGCTCGCTCGTCGGGCAAACCCTTCGTCGCCCATGGGCTCGGCTTGTCCCTGGCAACCGGCCTGTTCGACCTCTCGAGCGACCCGAGCCATTCCGCCGAGGCAAATCGCACTGCAACGTGGCTCGACCGCGTCGCGTCCGACGCAAGTGTGTTCGACTTCCTATGGTATTCAGAACATCTCGGTGTCACGCGAGCCGGTGGGCTCAATGCCGGACTGCCGCTACCAATACCCTTCACGGCAGACGTTGCACGTGACGTCGTCGACAAACTCCGCCGCATGAGCGACGTCGTTCCCGTCGTTGCTTTCGAGAACAGCGCAAACATGTTCTGGCTTTGTCCGCCCGCTGCTTCTCGCGATGGGCTCTCTGCCGATCACGTTGCTCGAGAGGAGGCGAACTTCCTGTGTACGATCCTCGAAGCTGCTGATTGTCGACTCCTGCTCGACATACACAACGTCTGGGTCGAGTCCGTCAATCTCGGGTTCGACCCGTTCGAGTTCGTCGACCGTCTTCCATTGGATCGCGTGCTCGAGATCCATTTGTCCGGAGGAAGCGACTCCGATCCGAGCTGGCTCGCTTCCGGACGCGAGTTCCGCATCGATTCCCATGACGGAAGCGTGCCGGAGCCATGCTGGGAGCTGTTGGATCACGTGCTCCCGCGCTGTGTTCACCTCCGAGGCGTTGTCCTCGAGAGGCTCAACGGGACGTTCACTGCCGAACACGTCGACGGACTCGTCGAAGAGATGCAGCGCGCACGGAGTGCATGCCGAGCCCCACGGGATGCATCTCGCGGTCCGCATGGCCCGATTCGTCCACTCCCGCGCGGTGGTGACTTCGAAGCGCTTTCGAAGTTCGTCGTCGGCGCGCTCGTCGACCCTGATCCGATGTCGAGGTTGGAGCTGCCGCCGCGCACCCTCTCGGACGATTCGCTCGGAGCGCTGGCGACGATGGATTCCGACGGATTCGCTGTGACCGGTCTCGTCGTTCGAAAACTGCGCTTCGAGCGTTTGTATCGCGCGTGTGACGAGGCGCGCCGTGCCTTTGACACAGACCCGGGAGCGTTCGTCGAGATGTTCGAGAGCTACGAGCGCCAAGTTCCGGCGACAGCGTGGTTTCCGGAGGAAGAGGCCGTGCTGTTCGAGCATTGGCTCGAACAGTGGCGTGGCGGAACCGAAAGAACATGAACCGAAAGAACCGCTTGCGGAACTCGTCGAACGAAGTTCCGTTGGAGGCCACCCATGACGCGATCCGCAATTCTCGACACGACGTATCTTGCAGCTTCGATCTACGGGCTCGCGCTCATGACCAACGCCGGTTGCGCTCAAGCCCACGATGCTTCCGACCAGGACGCTCGCCCAGCGCATTTGACGGAAGCCATTCGCGCCATGAAGGCGACTGGTCGTGGCGGGTTGGTCTTCGTCATCCCCGATGACGAGCGACGTGAAGCCCTACGGCGATGCTTGACGAACATCGCCAACCAAGCACCGTTCTACGAAGAGCCTCTCGACGAAGACGAAGCCCCCGAGGTCCAGGATCCGAGCAAAGTGTCGGCGCGCTACATGGCCTGGCACCTGCGTATTCGCGAACTCCGCGCGGTTGCTGCGATCGTCTGCTTGTCCCGTGAACAAGCCAAGAGGCACTATGCGATCGATGACGATGCAGTCATGTTGCTCCTCGATTCGAACGGCCGGAAGGTCGCGCACTTGGATGTGCGAAAGGACACTTCGAAAGACTGGATTGCTCGGTATTCGAAAGCGATTCGTATCGCCGATCTCGTGAAGTTCGTCCGTGGCAACAACGACGAGCACCTCGCCCGGATCGTCAAGTCGTCGATTTCCGGCATGAACACTGAAGGCAAGGATGCTCTCGATGCAGCGCTGCGTGAGTTCATCGAAACGCGGAGTCAACCGATGACAGCGTTGCCTGCCGAGAGAGCGACAGCTGTCCGCAAGGAAGCGAGCCGTGCCATGAGTCGATTCGTGCAAGCTGCGTTCGAGCGTGATGGAGACGAGGATGTCGCGCGCACGATCGAGCGATTGCACGAATTGGTTGCACGCAGCGGTCAACCGACGACATTGCCCTACGGCGTGACGATGCCCGTGCAAAACACCGATCCATGCCCAGGCTGTGGGTTGGGACGCATGTCGTCGCAGGCGATCCGCTTCTTGGGCGAAGTCAAATCGAAGAAGAAGTGACGGATCGACGAAGAAGTGACAGCCAGCCCGAATCGCTGAAGGTCGTGTCAGGCCTGGTGCGTTTATGATGCTCCACCATGAGCTACGGCCACGCTGACAATGTCTTCCCACCGCCACGTGAGTTCGCCGACAAGGCGCGTATTCCGTCGATGCAGGCGTACCGCGAGGTCTACGAACGGTCGATTCGTGACCCGGAAAGCTTCTGGTCCGAGATCGCTCGCGATCTCGTCGTGTGGAAGCGCCCGTTCGAGAACGTGCATCATGCCGACTTCCACGAAGCGAAGTTCCGATGGTTCGAAGACGGCACGCTCAACGTCACCGAAAGTTGCCTCGATCGACATGTGCGCGAAGGGCGCGGCGACAAGATCGCGATCCTGTGGGAGGGCAACGACCCGTCTGATAGCACGCAATTGACCTACGCAGAGCTTCTACGTGAGGTCTGTCGATTTGCAAACGTGCTGCACGCTCAGGGTGTCGCCAAAGGGGATCGGGTCTGTTTTTACATGCCGATGATCCCCGAGCTCGCGATCGCGATGCTCGCTTGTGCGCGGATCGGTGCGGTGCACTCGATCGTATTCGGAGGGTTCTCCGCGGACTCGCTACGAGATCGAATCCTCGATGCTCGGTGTGAAGTCGTCATCACGGCGGATAGCACGTTTCGCGGCACGAAGGAGATCCGGCTGAAGGACATCGTCGACGCGAGTCTCGAAGGGCTGGACTTCGTTCGCTCGTGCATTTGTTTCGAGCATTCGAAAGAGACCGTGGCGATGCGATCCGGTCGCGACCATTGGGCACATGAGCTGTTGGATGGAGTCGCCGACACGTTCGATGCCGTAGAAGTCGGAGCGGAAGACCCGCTCTTCATCCTCTACACCTCGGGATCGACCGGGCGACCCAAGGGGGTGCTGCACACGTGTGGGGGCTACCTGACCTACGTCGCATACACGCACCGAAACGTATTCGACATCCGTGACGACGACATCTACTGGTGCACGGCCGATATCGGTTGGATTACCGGACACAGTTACATCGTCTACGGTCCGCTGTGCAATGGGGCGACGACATTGATGTTCGAAGGTGTACCGACTTGGCCGGATGCGGGACGCTTCTGGGACGTGGTAGACAAGCATCGCGTCTCGGTGTTCTACACCGCTCCGACGGCGATCCGCGCGCTGATGCGTTCGGGTGACGAGCCGGTCAAGAGTCGCAGTCGATCGACGCTCCGCTTGCTCGGGACCGTCGGCGAGCCTATCAACCCGGAAGCATGGCGCTGGTATCACGAGGTCGTCGGCGAAGCACGTTGTCCGATCGTCGATACCTGGTGGCAGACCGAGACAGGCGGCATTCTCATTTCGCCGTTGCCCGGCGCGACACCGACCAAGCCCGGTTCGGCGACATTGCCGCAACCAGGTGTTCGGCCTTTGATCGTCGACGAGAACGGAACCGAACTCGAGGGGAACGACGTCTCCGGCATGTTGTGCATCGACAAGGCTTGGCCGGGAATGATGCGCACGGTCTACGGTGACCACGATCGCTTCGTCTCGACGTACTTCAGTCGGTTTCCCGGGCGCTACTTCACGGGCGATGGCTGTCATCGCGATGCGGATGGCTACTACTGGATCACCGGACGCGTCGACGATGTTCTGAACGTATCCGGGCATCGCATCGGGACCGCGGAGGTCGAGAGCGCACTCGTCGGTCATGCGAACGTCGCTGAAGCTGCAGTCGTCGGAAGACCGGACGAGATCACTGGTGAAGCGATCTACGCCTACGTCATCCTCAACGAGGGTGTTGCGCCATCGGACGAAGCGCGCACGGCTCTCGTGCAACAGGTCCGGAAGGAGATCGGTGCATTCGCTGCGCCGAAGTCGATTCACTTCACACCGGGTCTGCCGAAGACTCGCTCCGGCAAGATCATGCGACGCATCTTGCGCAAGATCGCCGCCGGCCAGACCGAAGATCTCGGTGATGTCACGACGCTTGCCGATCCGGACATCGTTCGGACGTTGGTCGAGACGGCGCCTGGCGCCTAAGGGGTGCATCTGAGGGGTGCACCTGAGAATGTCGCGATGTCGTAACGAAGCGTTTGCCACGGAACCGTCGACGCAAGCGACTCGTCCTGTCAGCTCCTGTTCACGATTGGAAACCTCAAGGAGTCGACATGATTACGAACGCACGCCATACATCAGGAATCGGACTTGCAGCGCTCGTCGCTTGCTTCGTTTCGGGGCAGTCTCTCACTGCACAGCGCGTAGACGCAGTCTCGAACGTCGGAGTCTTCGCACGCGAAGCATCGGCAATGTCTTGGAAGATCGTTGCCAAGAACACGCAGCTGACGTTGCCGTTTTCACTCGCGGCATCACTGCCGAACACGGATGCTGTCACGAAGATCACTGCGCTGCGATCGGGTCAAAAGCAGACGTACGTCATCAATCAAATCGGTGGTAGCAAGGCTCCGAGTGGCAGTGCTGGTACGACCGATTCGAGTAGTTCGACGAACCTCCAGCCCGGGCCGCAAGTCTACAAGTTCCGTTTCCCTGCGGCGGTGGGTTCGCGCTGGCTCGTCGTTGCGACCGTGCAAGGTCGTATCAACGGTCGTGCGGCGGGCGGAGGTGCGTTCGATGTCGATGGCGACAGTCAGGCGGATTGGGCAGCGCGTGCTCTTGCGAATCCACAGAGCAAGTCCTTCCAACTCGTCGCAGGTGCAGCCGGCATCGAGATCGAGGTCGCGAGTGACGCGATCGCGAACACGACGGGCACGATCACGGCGAGTTCTTACCAGACGATCGTGCAGTTCTCGATCGAGCCCGATCCTCGCCGCTGTGTCGCGACAGAGATCGGTTCTGGCTGTGGACCGCGCCTCGGCGTCCGCGAATCCTCTTCGTCGACGGGCGATGCCCTGACGTTTGCGACGACCAATGCGACGCCAGGTGGACTGTCGCTCTTCATGATCGGCGACCGTGCCCTCAACGTGCAATTTCCGGGAACTCGTTGCTACTTACACACGAACCCGCTGATCATCTTCGGCCGCATCATCGACCGAACCGGGAATGCTTCGATCCAACTCGATCTACCAAAGGACTTCGAAGGGAAGTTCACCGCACAGGATGTCATCCTCGTTCGCAGTGCGACGAAGATCGGTATCGAGTCGACGAACGGCCTTGGCGTTGCATGTCGCAAGGGCTGAGTCCGACCGTCTAGTGTCCCCCGTCAGGAGTTCGATGCATTTGTCGGGGCGGATCGACGCCCCTCGCTGCGTTGCACTCCCTCGACA
>JAGQQW010000016.1 GCA_020426005.1 Planctomycetota bacterium
TTCGGCGTCTTCGCGCGCGCGAAGCTCCTCGTAGATCCGCATCGGCGTCGGGGCCAGGTCCGTCGCGCGGAACGCCAGCGCCGAGAACACCAGGTCAAACCGGCTGCCCTTGGCCCCCACCACCAACGGCACCGTCTCCGCCCGCGCGCGCAGCCGCCCCTCGAACGCGCTCCCGATCCACCGGCTGGCGATCGGGATCGACACCAGAATCGCCAGGCACGCCGCCAGCACGCCCGTGCGCCCCCAGTGGTGCGCCGCGTGCCGAATCGCGAGCGTCGCAAGCCCTCTCATGGCGCCGCCCCCGCCAGGGTCGGCAACTCCACCACTCGGGCGAACCGATCCAGCAGCCCGTGATCGTGCGTGACGGCGAGCACCGTCGCGTTGCTCCCGGCGCTGGTCTCGAGAATCAGGTCGATGATCGAGTGTGAACGCGCCGGATCCAGGTTCCCCGTCGGCTCGTCGCACACCACCAGCGCCGGCCGCGTCACCAGCGCCCGGCAGATCGCCACCCGCTGCCGCTCTCCCTGAGAGAGTCGTCGCGGGCGTCGACCCAGGTATCGATGGATACCCGCTCGCGTGGTGATCGACTCGACGTGCGCAACGTCCGGCTTGCCGAGACCGCGACTCAGGAAGAACGGCAGCAACACGTTCTCGCGGACCGTCAGGTGTTCGAGCAGCTCGAACTCTTGGAAGATCAGTCCGATCTCGCGGAGGCGGAGCTCGCGTCGCTCCCGGTCGGAGAGTCGGTCGGTGGCCCTTCCGTGGACGGTGACCCGACCCGACTCGGGGAGCAGGATGCCCGCCATCAAGTGCAGGAGGGTGGTCTTGCCGGACCCGCTCGCGCCGATGATGCCGACCTTACGACCGCGATCGATGCGTAACGCGTCGATCTCGAGTCGGTACTCACCGCCGGGGTACTCGAAGCGCAGTCCTTCGACCCGGATCGCCGGCGACTCCGGCAACGAGCCAGGATCAGGATTCGTCGGCATGGAGGCTCCCCCCTGTCCGAGTCCCTTCCGACGCGTGGCGATCAGAGGGGCTCGTCGGTGTCCTTCTTGGGCGGCGCCGTGTCCTTCTTGGGCGGCGCCGTGTCCTTCGCGGCCTGGGCCGTGTCTTTCGCGGCCGGAGCCGTGTCCGGGTTCGAGGGTGCGCCGTCCCCACCCTCGATGCGCTTCTGGCTCTCGAGATCGACATCGACGATGCGCCAACGGTCGGCGTCGCGGCGCAGTGTGTAGCGCGCCTGGTACTCGTTCGTTCGCCAGTGGCTGTGACCCCAGTGCACGACGGTGCCCGTCACCCGCCATCGGCATTCGACGCTGAAGGTGACCGGCTCATCTCCACCCTCGCTCGGGTCCTTCAGCTGGACATCGGCATCCACGATCTCGACCCCGCGCACCTTGGACATCGCGCCGCCCTCTTCCTGGACGACGAGACTCTGGTAGACCTCGTTGTAGACGGAGTCGAGGAGCCGGTCGTCGACACTGCGCGCGAGCGCATCGTAGATCTCGTCCTCGGTTCCGAAGTCGAAGGCGCGATAGACATTGGTGTGCAGCGCTTCGAAGATCGCACGTTCCTGCGCCTCGTCGGGGAGCACTTCGCGCGTGAACGGCACCGCGACATCGATCGACCGCAACGGGTAACACGCAGCGCCGACGATCACGGCTACGATCCCGCCACGCAACAAGACGCGCCTGCCTGCGTGCCCCCCAGCGACGAGCAGCGTCAGCAACGTGATCACGCCCCACGCAGCAACGACGAGCACGGTGACGACAGGGACGCGCATCGTCGGCCGCGCAGCAGGAGCGGGCACCCCGGCGAACTCCGCACGCCCGGCACTCGAGCGATTCCACGCGTAGACGGGCTCGTCGACGCGAAACGTCACACGATCCTCCTTGCCCTCCGCGAGCGTGCTCGCCGCGACGCTCACGGGAGGTGCCTGACCTTCGTCGGGATCGACCGCGAGATCGGGTGGAAACGACGCCCACCGCACCGTCAAGTCTTCGAAGGACGCAGCGGCGGCGTAGGCGAGCTGCAAACGAACCTTCGTCATCGCGCGCATGCCGAAGAGCGGAAAGAGCGGCAGGAGCCGCTGATCGGGTGGCTCGACGCCGAACCCGTCGTCGACCGGCTCGACGATCTTGCCGTCGATCGAGACCTCGTGCTTGGACTTGAAGTGCTCGAAGAGCGCCTCGTGGAGCGTTTCGTGTTCGACGGGGTCGAGACGATCGCGATTCTCGCGCAGCACCCCGACGACGAGGTCGGCGAACAGCAGGTTGACGGTGATCGTGATCTTGACGTCGCTGCGACCGATCGTGATCCGCACGTCCGCATCCGGGCCGTCTTGCGGATGGAGGTCTCTCGCGAGATCACCGGGCAGAAGTCCCCCGAGCACGAACGCCACGAGCGCAAGCAAACGCATGGGGGCAGGATACGCGCCCCGCCTGGCGCTATCTTGGTTCGCCTACGACTTTCAAGACGCACGGCGCTCCGCGTCGCTACTCGGCAACGGATCCAATGACCACGAGCCTACGAACGATCCCCATCCTCCTCGCGGCAATCTGTCCACAGACGGTCGCCCAGGCACAATCGAAAGCGCCCCGCATCCACGAGATGCTCGAGTCCTTGGGCGAGGACGTCCGGACGTACGACAGTCACGTGACGACACTCGCCAATCCGTTCCTCCAGGGACGGTTACCCGGTACACGCGGCATGGAGATCGCCAAGGAGTACGTCGAATACTGGCTCCGGCGCGCGGGCGCCGAGCCTGCGTTCGAGGTCGATGGAACCGCGAGCTGGCGCCAGACGTTCTTGCTCGGACAGAAGAGCACGATCATCAAGAGCGCGGCGCTCACCGCGGGTGACGTGCAGCTCACGGACGGCAAGGACTTCGTCCTGACGGGACTCGGTGCCGCAGCGGGCGTCGACCTCGACGCCGAACTCGTCTTCTGCGGTTACGGCATCCAGGGTGGCAAAGACGCCTACACGAGCTTTCCCGAAGACACGGATCTCAAGGGAAAGATCGCGCTCGTCCTGCGCTTCGAACCGATGGACGAACAGGGCAAGAGCAAGTGGTCGACGCGCGGATGGTCGGCAAGCGCCGGCTTGCAGCAGAAGCTCGAAGCCTGCAACAAGCGCGGCGCAGCGGCGATCCTGCTCGTCAACACGGCGGGTGCCGACGATCCGCGCACGAAGCAACTCTACGAGCCGGGAGGCGGCGGTAGCCGTGCCGCATCGGTTCCGGTGTTCCAACTGACGCCAGATGCGGCCGCGCGCTTCGTCGACGCAGCATCGGGTGGCTCCGAGTCCCTGGCGGCCTGGACCGCGAAGGCCAATGCGGGCACCGCGATGGGAAGCCTCGGCAAAGCCCACGTCGAAGCCGATCTCGTGCGCGAACGCCTTCCGGGTGAGAACGTCGGTGGCGTCGTTCGCGGACGTGGCGGTCTCGCGAGCGAATGGGTCGTGCTCGGCGCACACCTCGACCACCTCGGCTATGGCAGCTTCGGCTCACGCCGCGGTGCCGGCCAGCTCCACCCGGGTGCCGACGACAACGCCTCGGGCACTGCCGGGATGCTGATGATCGCCGATGCCTATCGTCGCTGGGCGAGCCTGCTTCCGCAGGACGTTCCGCTGCGCAACGTGCTCTTCATCGCGTTCAGTGGCGAAGAGTCGGGCCTCGTCGGTTCGCGACACTACGTCAAAGAACCGATCGCGCCGCTCGACAAGCATGCGCTCATGATCAACTTCGACATGATCGGGCGCATGAAGGACGAGCGCTTGTCGGTCTCCGGCACGCGGAGCGCAGCTGGCATGGAAGAATGGCTCGACCCGATCCTCGAAGCGAGCGACCTGACGATCGTCGTGAACGCACTCGGGTTCGGCGGCAGCGATCACCAGGCGTTCCTCGCGAAGCGCGTGCCCTATCTCTTCTCGATCATTGCCGACTTCCACGACGACTATCACACCCCGGACGATGTCTCGTGGAAGATCGACCGCGAAGGCGCCGTGAAGGCCGTGCATCTCTACACCAAGATCGTCGAGGCCGCCGCGATGCGCAGCGAGCCGTTCGTGTGGCAGGCCCGTCAACCGCGTCGCACGAAGCCGGATGGCGATGCGGACAGTAGCGCCCCCACCGCGTCGCGCGCCTCGATGAAGGTGCGCTTCGGCATCAAGCCCGGCAACTACGAGGATGATGCGGACGGTGTCCAGGTCGATGGGGTCACTCCAGACACACCCGCCGAGAAGGGCGGAGTGCAGGAAGGCGATCGCATCATCTCATGGAACGGCGAGAAGGTCGGCGACATCCGCGACTGGATGACGAAGCTGATGAAGCACGACCCGGGTGACAAGGTCAAAGTCGGCGTCCTCCGCAAAGGCAAGATTGTCGAACTCGTCGTCGAACTCGAAGCCCCGAACACGGGCCGCTGAGCCCTCCGCGCAGACCGTTCACTTCAGAATCGTGAATTTGACGGCGTTGGAGCCGGAAGCGGCGATGACCGAACAGCGATCCGCCCAGAGGAACTGCGCGTAGAGCGTGAGTCCGACGAGCCCGGCGTCGTTCGGGATCGGCAAGCCGGCACGCGTGCCACCCCCATTGTCGGAAGCGACCGGGAGCCACAACGTCGCCGGATCGAACGGATCGATGTTGAGGTTCAGCACGCCGAGGAACAGGACGGGTGGCTCCGCGCTCTTGATGCCGAGCACGAGACGCCCGAACGTCGAGGGCAAGGTGTTGGCCTCCGTGATCGCGAAGCTCGCATTGCCGAGTGTCGGACTTCCCGTCACGCCGACGCGCGGGTTCCCGAGGCAACCCGGCGTCGCGACGCCGTAGAACTTGACGCCAGGCATCGTCACTGCACTGAAGCCGGTCACGGGAGCCTGCACCGGGAGGATCGACAAGAAGGTGGTTGTGCCGTTGGTGAGGTCCACTTCGAACAGCGCGCTGCTCGAGACGTTCTGGCCGGGCGACGTGACGACCAGGTAGCCCTTGTCGTCGGTTCCGGCGACATCGAACGCCACGTTCTCACCGACGTTGATTCCGAGCGAGCCCACGGTGTTGAGCACACCTGCGTTGGGTGGATCTTGGCGAACGAGCGTATCGAAGTTGCTGTCGATCCCGTAGAGCACGGTCGTCGTGGCGTTCGCGCGCGAGTTCGTGTACGCGCTGGCGACGATGTTGGGGTTCAAGCCGAACTTCGCATCACTTGCAGCGTAGGCGAGAGTTCCATCGACCGCGACGACCGCGCCGGTGTCCGGATGTGCTCGCAGGTCCTGATCGGCATTGGATGTGATCCGAATGCGGTCGACGGTCGGATTGAAATCGAAACCGAAGCTCGTGCCGTTGAGCGCCGGCGAGAGCGCGGAAATGGCCGCGGTGGCGACGCCGTTCGTCACGTCGATCCTGTAGATGCGATGGCTGCTACCGAGTGCGTAGAGCACCGGCTGATTCGCAACGGATGCCGGTCGGAAGTCGATACCCAGGATCTTTTCGTCCTTGGCAAGACCGGTGATCAGCGAGTCACTGACGGCACGTCCCGGCAAACCGACATTGACACGCACGAGGTGCATGTCTTCGGTCGTGAGAAAGAAGTCTTGTGCGAACGCGGTCGGCGATGCGACCGACACCAATGCGGTGAGGGAACAGGCGAGAGTCTTGGAAGTCTTCATGTGCGTTCGTGGAGGAAAGGGAGTGTGGAGTCGAAGTGCCGAGGCACACGACGCGTGGTGCGCGGCACCAAGAGGAGTCGGCAGAAGAACAGGGTGAGAACGACGCCCGGCAAGGCGCCGAAGTAGATCCACCAGTGCGCGGATGTCGGCACGGCAGACGACGTCGTGAGGGACCCGAGCGAAAGCTCGCACGTCGGGTGTCCGGCATCGAGCAGGGAGCTTCGTTGCTCTCGAGCACCCTCCAAGGTGGACACGACCACTCGATGCCCACGCGGCAGCTCATCGAAGATCCGAGCTTCGATCGGCACGCGGTCGACGTTCGCGGTGAGCGCGAAGCGACCGACGAACACGAAGACCGAATCACTCGGCTCGAATCGAATCGACCAGGACTCGGCGCTCCGACGATCGATCTCGAGGGTTCGTGCCGTCCACGAGCGAAGGTTCTCGAGCTGGAGCGCGCGATCCTCGTCCGCGAGCGTCGGATCGATGGACACGGCCAAGCTCTCTTCGTGTACGGACCAAGAGACGTCGAGCAACGCCGGCGTAGCAGCGTTGCGTCGAACCTCGAGCGTACTGATCCCAGGGTCGTGTGGTGGCACAGCTCGTGCTGTGACGCAAAGCAGCGTACCGAACAGCGAAGGCATCAGCGCTGTAGCGCCCGACATCGAGTGACGAAGGGTCATGGTGCGAGTTGCCAGGCAACTCAATCGTGACGGTGATTGCGACCGTTGTGCGGCACGCCGCCGTACGGGAAGACCTTGTTGTAGACCGCATCGTTGGCGTCCACGTTGTCGCCCGCCAAGCGGATGACCGGAGGACTCGTTCGGAGATCGCTGATGACCGCCGAGACACCGATGTCGATGACGTCGTCACCGAACCTCCTGCCGTTGGGCCAGCCGCTCGGCACTTGCCCCTGAGCGAGCGCGCTGTAGCTCGTGTCGCCACCGAAGATCGAGAGTCGCGAATAGCCCGGGTCGTCCGGGGTCGTAACGTGGTTCGGTCCACCACCCGCAAGTGGCACCGGATTCGTCGAGAGGTCGACCTTGATCAGGTCAGGAATGAAGATGCCGACGAGATCCGAACGGTTGGTCTCGATTCCCGGTATCGGGTTGCCCTTGAAGACGATCGCATTGAGCAGTTTCGCGAGTTCCGGGCTATCGGCGTATTTCTTGAAAACGAGTGGATCGTCACTCGGCGGGCAACGGTTGTAGAGATCCTTGTCGGCGATCGCGACGAACGCTTCACAGAACAGCGGGTTGCCCTGACGACCGATCTGGACCCAATCACCGACTTCGATGTCACCGAGTGACTTGATGCGAACCGTAAACGTCTTGCGGTACGTCGTTGCCCAAACCCCGACCTGTTGCATGTCACCGCCGAGCTGTGCCATCGGCACCGACAGATTGATCGTGTGGACGTTGAAGCCGCGTTGAGAGTCACGCGCCGCTCCCTTGCCCCGCAGCTGTAGCAGGTCGAACACGGCTTGAATGTCCCCGTAGAACCCGTCTTCGCGTTGACCACACCAGCTGTAGTGACCGGTCGCGAGTGATGCCACAGTCTGGCTCGTGTATTTGTCGAGCTTCGTGGCGCTATCGACGCCGATCTTGGCGAGGCCTTCGCCTCGAGCCGTGTTGTACTCGGGGGTCGCGATGCCTTGATTGTTGGGGGGAACCACACCCGACCCGAGCCTCACGACACCACTCGAGGACACACGCGTCACCGCGTACCGCTGCGTGCGATTCTGATTCGCATCGTCGACGTCTTTGATGACCCCGAGATAGGACTGCAGGATCGTGCCCTTCGTCTTGTACGACGTCTGGAACTCGAAGAAGTAGCTGATCGTCGGCACGCCGCGTGCCACGTCCTTGCCGGTAGCGACGTGCAACGCGTAGAGGACGCGATCGTCGAAGTCATACTTGTTCGGACCGATTCCCGGATCCTCGAACGGATAGACCGAGACCGCCATCTGCAAGGCCTTCTGACCCGCAGGATCCTTGCCGACGAACGCATAGACGTCTGTCGTATTCGCGGCGTCGTCGAGCGTGATCAACGGCGCGTCCATGTGGCTCGACGCCATGGCCGGAGCGGCCAGCGTCGCGAGGGTCACGATCAGACCCGTGAACTTGGTCGTGTGCATCGAGAGCATCGTCATCTCCTGGATCAAGAGTCGCCGAACGACTTCCGCAGAAGGGTCCGTTCGGACGGGAACAACACGTGCTGCACCGCCCGCGCACGCGTGACCAGGTCCTGGACCCCGTCCGGCGATGCGTTGGCTGCTCGTGCCACGAGTGCAGCGTGAAGCAGGAGGCGTGCGTCCGGATTTCCCGTCGCGAGTACCTCCTGCGACAGGGTCCATGCCTCCGCATGGTTACCGCGGCGACTGAGCGCGAACGCCATCGCACTCTTCGTCATCGCGTCACACCGTTGTTCGAGTTCGCGCTCCAGGAGGCCATGTGCATCGTCGAGTCGCCGATCGCGAGTCGTCAGGTAGAGCGCGAATGTGCGTGGGTCGTCTCTCGACCCGCTCGACTCGAGGGATGACTCGACGCTGCGAGCTCCCGACTCGTCGCCCGATGCTCGGAGCGTATCGGCGAGCGCCCATCGGTACTCGGGAAGCGGTGCGTACTCGACAGCTCGTTCCAAGTCGGCGATCGCGTCACGCGTGCGGCCCAGTTCGTTCGCGATCGCGGCACGCACGAGTAGAGCGCCAGGAGACGCCTCGAACGTGGACAGTGCTTCGGAGGCGCATTTGCGCGCTCGCTCGAGATCGTGACGATGGAACGCGAGGCGGGCGAGTCCGGTCAACGCCCACGCGAGCGCCTCGGGTGCCCGTCGACTACCGGCGGCGACGGCATTCTCGAACAACACGAGAGCGCCGTCGATATCGCCGGCGAGCCAGCGCACATGACCCGCTCGCACGTACGACTGAAGGCATGGACGCAAGTCGAGCATGCGCTGATACGCCTCCGACGCTTCGACGACCGCGCCGCGATCCACGAGCACATCGCCGAGAAGCCCCCAGTCGAACGGGTTGCCTCGCATTCCGATGAGCTCACGAGCGATACGCTCGGCATCGACGAACTCGTGCATGCTTTGTGCTGCGTGCCCACGGATCAATAGCCCGGCGGGACGAGACTCGCCAGCGAGGCACAACGCGTTGCCGCACGCGCGAGCGATGCGATAGAAGCCGTCGTCGTGCGCTTCACGCGCCTTGGCGACGAACCTCCAAGCGAGCTTCTCGACAAGGACGTCGGCACGCCCCGAAGACGCGATATCCGATTCGATGCGAGTTTGTAGATCGCGAATGTCGGCATCGAGAGCGGATTCTCCACGATGCTCGATCAGCGCAAGGCTCAGCGCTTCGCGCAGGCGGGACGGCTTACTCGAGTTCGCCGCACCTACCGCATCGAAATCGCACGCAACGAGCGAGAGCGTGCACGTCAGGAGGGCGATCCGGTTGCGTGTCTGCATCACGCAGAGCACTACGTTCCGAGCCGTAATGCGGATTCAAGTTCGCCTCGAGCAGCGTGCCATCACGCTGCGATGGAATCAGGCAGCGAACTCGTCGTGAAGGGACGTTCGAATCAACAACAAGCAACCGTTGCGCGTGAACTGCTCCTCGTGCCTCGTCCCCGCAGGTGCGTGTTCGTAGTCGCCACTCTGCATCTCACTCACCGTCGTGCAGAGATCGCCTTCGAGCACGAAGCACTCTTCACGACCTGCATGGACATGTGCGGGAAAACGCGCACCGGGATCCATCTGCACGAGACAAGTCATGCGACCTTCACGCTCGTCGACGAGCAATCGCCGCATTCGAATTCCGACGATCGCCGTGGTTTCCCACGCATCCGATTCGTCGGGCACGCGCGGCGCGATGAAATACTCGTCGACCGAACGGCGAGCCGCCGACGCGACCTTGGCGAGAAGCGGACTGTTGCCCGAGGTGCGTCGCGCGCGTGCCAGGACCCGAGAACGCACGGAATCCGGCACGGAGCGTACTTCGAGCCGCCGGACGACTTCGTCGTAGAGAGTCGACAGTTTTTGCACAAGCCGCCTGCACGACGAACACTCGCGTTGATGTCGGTCGTAGCTCGCCGCAGATTCGTGGTCGAGCTCACCGAGTACGAACACGATCGCGTCGTCGCGACGGCTGCATTCGTTCTCCACGAAATCGTTCATGCGTCGTGCGCCTCGTTCTCGAGCAAACTTCTCAATTCCATAAGGCCTCGCCGGATCCACGTCTTCACGGTACCGATCGGCAATTGGCTTCGCCTTGCGATCTCCTGATGCGTCAATCCATCGAGAAACGCGGCGAGGATCACAGATCGACGCTTCTCCGGAAGACGACCGATCGCGCGATGCAGGCGTTTTGCCTCTTCTGCGTGTTCGTATTCCAGTGCGGGATCGGCACCTTCGGCGCGTAGGTCACGATCGTCGACATCACAAGTCGAGACCGGCTGTCGGCCACGCGACCTCAACACGTCGACGCTCCGACTCTTCGTGAGCAACCAGAGCCAATTGGTGACGGTCCCGCGAGCCCGATCGAACGTCGACGCGCGTTCCCAGACCGATTCGTAGACAAGGGCCGTGACCTCCTCGGCAAGTTGGCGATCGCGTACGACACGGAGCGCGAGTCCGTAGACGGACCTCTTCGTTGCATCGAAGAGACGCTCGAACGCAAGAGTCGAACCAACCACGACCCCGTCGAGAAGCTGGCAGAGCAGGGCGTTGTCGAAACGCGCGGAGCCGTTCTCGTGCACGCTCACGCGATCCATCATGAGTCTCGAACTCGCTTCCCGGGCCGGGTCATCCTGACCACTACGCCGTGCCGACCCGGGCGGATTCAAAAAACTCGAATTGGGACCCCTCAGCGGAACGTCACGTATTTCCCGCCCGAATCGAGAGCCAGGTGCTCGAGGATCTGCAGCGATCCGCCGACCGCGACCGTGTGGATGACGATCTTCCGGTGCTCGTTCCATCGTTTGACGTCGTCGCGGATCCGCGAGGGGTCCGTGACGACACCGGCGGTCGGCTCGCCGTCGGAGAGCAAGTAGATCGTGTCGACGTCAGGATCGTCGAACGCCTCCTTGACCGCATCGTAGAGGTTGGTGCCACCACCGGCGCCGAGACGATCGATCCACACCTTCGCCTGCTCACGGGTCTTCTTGGTCATGCCGCCGATGTCTTCCTTGGCCCAGCGCTCCACGCCGGACGAGAAGACGAAGATGTTGAACAGCGCATTTCCCGCGAGGCTCTCGATGGCCGCGAGTAGCTCGCGCTTGGCGACTTCGAGCCTGGTCGCTTCGCGCTTGCCTTCGTAGCGGCCGAGCACCGGTTCGACCATCGAACCCGAGACGTCGAGGATGAAGATCACACGCTGCGACGTGATCTCGACGCCGAAGAACTTCGCGACGACGGTCGTCTCCTTGAGGCGCCGTAGTTCGCGCTCGCTCGCGGCCTTTTCCAACTCCGCGGCGCTCGGCACTTCGAAGTTCTTACCCTCCTTGTCCCACCACGCACGCCACGCCTTCGCGTCTTGCTCGAAGGTCTGCGCCGTCAAACTCCATAGCGCGTCGGCGACCGCGATTCCGAGTCGACCCGATTCTCGACCGAGAGCATCGATCAGGAGCGGAACCGCCTCCTTGTTGCGCGAATCCCGCAGCGCATCGATAGCCACGTAGCGCGTCGACCAGTCCTTGTGGATGAGTCCCTGCTTGAGGTATTCGAGAAGACCTCTCGCGTCCGCCTTCGAGAGTTGTTCGAGCGCCGCATTGCGAACGTCACGATCCGGATCGGTGACGAACGTCTCGAGACGCTTCAGCCAAGCCGACGCACGCCCTTCGAGCTTGCTGATCGCTTCGATGACGAAGCGTACATCCGCCGGATCCTTCGGCTTGTCGAGCATCTTGTAGAGCTCGCCGAGCGAGTCCTTGTCCCCGCGTTCGGCGAGAACCAGGGCTGTCTCACGACGAACGTCAGCATCCTTGTCGGCAAGGCCCTTGCGGATCTTCTCGACGAGCTTCGGATCGTCGAGGTGCATCGTCGCCCAGAGCGCGAAGACCTTCTCGTGAGGCGCGCCGCGACCGACCAGCTTCGCGAGCTTCTGATCGACGGACTTGTCCTTCATGTCCCCAAGCAAGTTCGCCATCGTGCGGCGCAGGTCCTCGGGCGTGACCGCCTTCTTCTTCGCGAGCTTGAGGAATGCGTTCGCGAGCTTCGCGCCTTGCAGTTCGGCGAGGATCTTGGCTGCCTCGGATCGCGTCATCCCCGGTACGTCGACGCGTTCGAACATCTTCGTCGCGAGTTCGGCGACGCGCTTCGATCCCTTCCGATGCAACGCCTTCAAGGCGACGTTGCGCATCTTCTGGCTAGTGTCCTTCTCGAGGATGTCGATCAGGTCCTTTTCCTCGACCTTCTCGGCAACGGCCTCGAACGCGACGACTCGGATGTCTTCGAGTTCGGGACGGTCGGGCGGGTCGTCCTTGCCACGCTTCGCGCCCTTCTTGCTCCGCCCCTTGGCCTCGAATGGCTTCCAGAGTTCTTTGTAGAACGGCAGGTCCTCGTCACTCAGGTTGCGCACGTGCGCCGAAAGCGCCGCCTTGCGGACCGTATCGTCGGCCTCCGACTGCACGATCGTCGCGAGGAAGTGCTTGCCGAGCGACGGGCTGTTCGCGAGCGCGTCCACGGCCGCCTGCCGCAACTCCGGCTGCGTCGCCGTCGTCGCGACGTTGGTGATCTTCTCGAGCGCGGGTTGCTGCGCGTCTTGGATCCCGTCGAACTTCGCCAAGGCGAAGACGACTTCGCGCTTCAGGTAGACACTGCCGGCCTTGTCGTAGAACTCGACGAGTCCCTGCATCGCGTCGCGCGTGCCGATCTCCGCGATCTTGTAGAGGTCCTCGGGCTTCGCATCGCTTCCAGCGGACTTGACCTTGTCGAGGAGCGACGCGAGTTCTTTGGCTTGGGCGAGACACGTCCCACTGATGCACGAAAGGAACGTGCACAGCAAGAGGGTGGCGTTTCGGAACGGATTCATACAGCGATCGTCGGGGGCCCGGTGGTCACTGTCAAATGGCCAGGCTGGTTGCAGCACTCAGCCTTGCTTCTTGCCTCCCACCCGGGCCGCACGATCGAGGTCCTTCGCCTTACGTTCGAAGTGGTCACGGATCATCGCGTCCAACTCGTCCGCCGATCCGACGTCCTCGTCCTTGCCGACCCAGCCGCGGCGCCGGGCGACGAAGAGCGCATCGGCGAAGTGTGCGTCCTCGACGAACCCGGGGATCCAGCGCACGGGACGCAGCGCGTTCGCAGGCGCGAGCACGATCCACCCCTCCGCGAGCTTCTCGAACGAGTCGACGAAGCGAAACGCCATCTGCGTCGAGTCGGTCCATTGCGCAAACGGGGACTGGGTGACATCGAAGCCGATCGCACGCTCGGCACCAACGAGGGATTCGATTGCCTTCGAAACGCGACCGAACTCGTGATGCAGAACCAACTGTCGGACGCGATCGCCGTACCGCTTGCGAAGCACGGTCCCGAGTCGAACGCCTTGTGCCGTCACCGTGTGGGCGAAGCCGCAGTGCACGAGCACGTTCGCGACATCGTCGCCGGCAGGCGAGATGTGCTTCTCGACCGAAGCGATCATCGTCCGCTCACGCGCGAGAAGCGTCTCTGCCCGCTTCGCTGCGGACGCTTCGTTCCAGAGCTCGACTTGCTTCCAATCGCTGTCGATGCCGACGAAGCGCAAGAGGTGCGGCTCCGCGGTGCGGGCACGCTCCTCGTGGTTGGCCTTCCACACCGCCTCGACGATCGCGAGATAGTCGACATAGCCCCACGTGGGCCAGGCGACTTCGCGAGAGATGGCGATCGCACGCTTTCGGTCGAATTGCTCGCCTCTGCCATCGACGACTGCATCGAGATCCGCTTGGCGACTCGATGGATAGAACTCCGACGCGAGCACGCGCACACCGGCACGCGCGAGCCGCGGCACGAGAGCCGCCACGAACGCACAGTTCTGTCGTATCTCATGATGCTCGCCGAGCAGCACGACATCGTGGTGCTCGAACTTCGCGAGCACGTAGTCGAGCGGAGCACGCCCCTTGCTCTCGAGCCACTCGGTGTAGGGACGCCGGATCTGCGCATCCTCGAGGTCGATCGAACCGACGTCGACCTTAACCTGCGCATGCACGACGCCGCAGGCAGCGAGCATCGAGAAAGGCAACAGACTCTGCCGCAGAAGATGCGAGCGTTCTCGAACTGACGTCATTCGATGGCCTCGAGTCGTTTCATGGAATCACTCCGGGTCGCCGATATCCCGCTCGAGGGTCGCCCCACTCTCCAGAAAGCCGTCGCTGCCATCGTACGACTCGAGAAGCGCGCGCACTGCGGCCCCGAGCGCGGCATCGTCCGCACGAATCCTAGCGACGAGCGCAGCGCGCGCCGGTGGCTCGAGTTCGAGTGCATCCCCGACCAGCTGCTTGACGTGGTCCCAACCCCATGGGCGATTCGCCCGATCTCGATAGAACTCCTTCAACGGCTCGGTCATCGCTCTGTGCACCTCGTGGCTCGTGATCGGTCTCCATGCGCAAGACGATCCGAGGGCGGGCCAAGAAAGGCTGGTATGCTCGACCGAGTATGAACTCGGATTCGGAGAAACCGTCCGACGCGGGGCAAGGGCAGAGCGCCGAAGTCACGCTCTTGTTGCAGGCTATCCGCAACGACGAGGACGGTGCGAGCGATCGCCTGCTCGAACTCGTCTACGATCAGCTGCATCGACTCGCCGACGCCAAGATGCAAAACGAGCGGCCCGATCACACGCTTCAGGCCACAGCGCTCGTGCACGAGGCCTACATGCGCCTGCTCGGCACGGACGGCGGCTTCGAGAACCGTCGACACTTCTTCGGCGCCGCGGCGCAGGCCATGCGTCGCATCCTGATCGACCGCTACCGCCGCAACCACAGTGAGAAGCGCGGCGGTTCGCGCGAACGCGTGGATCAGGACCTCGGCGGCATCGTGCAGCAGGGAGACGGCGTCGAAGCTCTCGACCTACTCGCGCTCGACGAGGCCCTGAAGGACCTCGAAGTCCAAGATCCACGCATGGCCCAGATCGTCATGCTGCGGTTCTTCGCCGGGCTCGACGTCGAGCAAACCGCGGAAGCGCTCGAGATCTCGCCCCGCACCGTCAAGCGCGACTGGGCCGTCGCGAGGGCGTGGCTGTTCCAACGCCTCGGTGGTGGCGACGCGGCGCAGTGAGCACGCCGTCGGCGCGCAGCCGTATGGCGCGCAGCGACAGAATCGAGAAATCCCGTGACGCTGAGCCATTATCGATCCTAGCCCCTGGATGAAGACTCCGATACTCGCGTTCCTCTCCGTGATGTCGTGCCTCGCGCTGCACGACGACATCGCCGCACAGTTCGAGCGTTCGGGCATCCTCGATGGGTTGACCACGCAAGTTCGGAGTCGCTCCCGACTACGGCCCAGCATCGTCGCCGTGCGCTACAAGGAGGAATGGTTGCGCTACGGAGGTACGTTGGCGGGCGCAGGCGTGTCCAACTACGACTTCTACTCGTCGACGCAGGACACGTTCTTCTTGCACGCCTACCTCGAGACTGCGCCGGCGTCGAACTATCCCTCGATGACCCCGGTGCGCAGCGTCGGGCCGTTGCCGATCGTCAACACGCCGGTCAGCGTTTCGTTTCCTGGCCTGTCACTGCCGAGGGACGGACGCGACCTGTTCCTCGCAGTCGAGCTCACGACCACCGCGACGAACGGCGACGGTGGGTACACGTTCTTGACGTCCTACAACGAACCGACGAGCGGCGATATGCCAGGGCCGCGGCTGCCGACCTTCTTGCCGCTGAGTGACGCGCTGCTGTACATCAAGACACCGACCTCTTGGAGCCGGGAAAGTTACGCGTATCACCTCTGGGTCGAGCCGCTCTTCGATCCACGCGAAGCCATCGCCGGGGCTGCTGTCGCCAAGACGAACCAAAGCACACAACCAGGTCGCAACAACGATCAGACGATCGCAGGACTGTTGTCGGGCATGCACCCGGACCCCTTCGGTATGCGCACTTCGACGCGTAAGGACTCGTTCGGCTTCCGTGCCGAGAGTTCCGCGATCCAGAACGGTGACATCGTCGTGTTCTTGCTGTCCCCGCAGTTCGGACCAGGACTCAAACTCCCGGGCATCCTGGGGCGCTTCGAACTCGACCCGTCGGCGATGTTCGTCGTGGGCGCGAAGGTCGCGAGCCAGGTCACGACGGCGAGCTACGGCGCCACGCTGTTGCTGTCGCCACCCGCGACCCCGGTGACGAACGTCGATCTGTATTGGCAAGCGATGATCCTGCGTGCGCCGTCGACGATCGTCGGCTTCACCCATGCATCGGTGCAGCGACTGTGACGTTCGGTCGAATCTTCAGGGGCGCACTCGTCGCCACCATGGCGGCAAGTGCGATCTTCATTCATCACCGACACGGTGCGACCTCGGCCGCGAACGGCGAGGCCACCCAAGTCGTCGCGAGGCTCGACACGCATGTCGAGACATCGCCGGAACCGGCGATGGTCGTGCCGCAGAACGGGACGAGAATCGGCGCACAGGTTCCGTTCACGACGCATCCGGTGACGAACCCAGTGGATCCAACCGCGCTGCTGCGTCTACCCGACGGCCGTTACGTACCCGCGCTCAATGGCATCGAGAAGCCACAGCCCATGGTTTGGCAGCATGGCAACTTCACCGCGATCGTCGCCACCGAGCGCACGCAGTGGCGCGGTCTCGGTGAACTGGATTGGTACGTGCACGAAGACGGAACTCGTTCGACGACGTTGATGACCGGCGTCGACGGCACGCCACAGCCGGTCACGATCGTGCTGCACGCAACGAACGGCTGAGCGCGAACTCACCCGAGCATCCGCTCGAGTGCGGCGGCGAAGCGCTCGCCGAGTTGCGGTCCCTGCTCGGGATAGAGATAGGGTTCGACGACTTCGAGCTCGATGAGTGCGAGTTCGTCTGCATAGCGGACCATGTCGACGCGTGCGTAGAGCAGTCGTTCGCGAGCGGCTGCGAGCACGAGCTTGCACGCGGCGATCTCATGTTCGCTCGGCTCATGCATGACCTCACGGCCGCCGTAGAGCGATTGCACACGGTAGTCGCCAGCGGCAGGGCGCTTGAGCGCGCAGTGCGAGAACTCGCCATCGAAGAACAGGAACGAGTATTCACCCTCGGTCGTCACGGACTCGAGGAAGGGCTGCACCATCGCCTGCGCTGGCGGGCGCTGTTCGCGCGGCGGCAGCGGCGCATCGCGAGACACGAGCACTTGTCGCCACGCCCCTGCGCCGACGACAGGCTTGACAACGAGACGTTCGGTGCCGAAGTGATCGAACGCATCGAGGATCGTCGCATCCCCGGCATCTTCCGCCCACAGCGTCGGAACGACCCGGACACCGCGCGCATCGAGTTCTCGTAGGTATCGCTTGTCGAGGTTCCAACGCACGACTTCGAGCGGATTGAAGAGCGGCTTCCTCTCGGCAACGCGTCCGAGCATCGCCAAAAACTCGTCGACACGCTCTTGGTAGTCCCAGGTCGTGCCGACGACGAAGGCGTCGAAGTCATCGATGACCAGCTCCGGGTCGTCCCAGATCCTCGTGACGAGTTCGATGCCGCGCTCCGCGCACGCACGCTGCAGCGGTTCGAACTCGAGGTCGTGTTCCCACGCGTCCTCACGCTTCGACGCGTCCTGCAACACCATGCACGACGCACTCAAGAACGCGACGCGCTGCATCACGTTCTCACGCCGAGAAGCGTGCCGCGCGACGCATCGGGCGCAACGGTCTTCGCCAAGCGGAACCCGGCGAACATCCATCGCTGGTGCGGGTAGTAGAAGTTTCGATACGAGCGCCGAAGGTGATCCTTGGGTGTCGCGAAACAACCACCGCGCAAGACGAACTGGTTGACCATGAACTTGCCGTTGTATTCGCCGAGCAGACCTTCGAACGGCACGAAGCCGGGGTAGGCAGCGTAGGGACTCGACGTCCATTCCCAGACGTCTCCGAACCACGAAGGTCCGGAAGGCAACGGATGCAGGAAACCGGACTCGAACAGGTTGCCGTCGACGGGCGCGTTGCGCGACGCACACTCCCACTCGAACTCGGTCGGTAGCCGACAACCGGCCCAACGCGCGTACGCATCGGCCTCGTAGTAGCTCACGTGACACACGGGCTCGTCGTCGTCGAGAACGCGCACGCCCGCGAGCGACATCGCTCGTACGGGCGTGCCGGTGGTCCGCCAGTACTCGGGTGCTCGCCAACCGTTGCGTTGTGCGAAGTCCCAACCATCCGCAAGCCAGAACTCGGGTCGCTCGTACCCGCCATCCTCGACGAACGCACGAAAGTCGCCGACGCTGACCGGACGATCCGCGATCTCGAACGCCTCGACTCGCGCCACGTGCCGCGGCCGCTCGTTGTCGTACGCGAAGCCGTTCGTGTCGGCGCCAATCTCGTGAAAGTCGCCATCGAAGGCGAGGAAGCGACTCTGCTCGGATCCCCGCTCGTGTCGCGAGGCAGACAACTCGCTCGTCGAACTTCGTCGATACACAGGATCGAACGGACTGTGCGAGAGGACGTGCAGCACGTCCATCAGGAGGAGTTCCTGATGCTGCTCCTCGTGCGACATCCCGATTTCGAGGAGCGCGGCGACTTCGCTCAGAATCGCTTCGTCGGCGTTCTCGATCCACTTCTGCATCGAGAGGTCGACCGCTTCTCGATACGCGATCACGTCTCTTACAGTCGGACGCGAAACGAGACCTCGCTTGTCTCTCGGATAGGGCGCACCGAGCGCTTGGTAGTACGAGTTGAAGAGTTCGGGATACGCCGGATCGACGGGCTCATAGCCCTCGACGAAGCGAGCGAGCACGACCGTCTCGAAGAACCACGTGACATGCGCGAGGTGCCATTTGGTCGGGCTCACGTCGGGCATCGTCTGCACGACCATGTCTTCGATCTCGAGAGGTTCGCACAGGTCCATGGTTCGCCTGCGCACGCGTGCGCAGTCTTCGAGCAGTCGCCCACGCGAAACCTGCGCCCCGGTCGGTAATGTCGTCATGATTCGGTTCTTTGCGAGTCGTTCGAAGCGTGGCTGCGTGGTGATCACGAGCCCTGCTCGGGCAAGGCGTTCGAGTCCGTGGATGGAAGGCTGCCGAGGCGGGCCAAGGCGCAGCGTTCCGCCTCGTAGTCCGACTCCGCGACGTCCGCGAAGCCCCGCACGCCGAATGTCGCGAATTGATCCCGCGTGCCGGGATCCGCGCACAGCGTGTCGAGCGCATCGGCGATCTCGGCCGCGGTCGGTAGGTCGGGTGCTCGCCGCACGATGATCGGTTGGATCGGGAATGGCCCGAAGGACACGATGCGTCGTAGGCGCGTGCCCCAAACAGGATCCGCACGACAGGCGAGAGCGAGGACATTGGAGTCGATCGCTGCACAGTCGATCGCCCCGGTGCGAATTGCTTCGAGCGACGCGGCATGGGATCCGGTGCACACGTCTCGACCGAACAGCCCGTCGAGTCGGCACTCCTGGAGGTGCTGTTTCGTCGCGAAGTACCCGGACAACGAACACTCGTCGTTGTACCCCCACACCGCACCACGCAGATCTTCGAGCGCATGCGCAGCGCTCTCTGCGCGCACGACGAGCTCGGAGAAGTAGCGCGGACGACCATCGATCCTCGAGTCGTCGAATACGAACCCCCGAGGAACGAGGTCGACGGACGGTTGCACGGCCGAACTCAGGTAGAGATACGACGGCGCACACACGAAGCCGAGATCCATCGAAGCACTTCGGAACGGATCGTCGTGCTCGTGCATCGGACCCGAAGACTGCGTCAGGGACGTCAGGCTCCACCCACGATCCAGCGTGCGCGCGAGTTCTTCGGTGACGAGTTCGAAGAGACGCTTCGGAAGGCCCGGCGCCAAGTACGTCACCGCTCGCAGCACGGTCTCATGCGCATGGTGCGGCGAGTGGTCGGTAGCGGATCGGCGGGGCAAAGCGTCGGCGGCGCGGCGGCGGCAGCAAAGGCTATATCGTAGCCTCGCGCATCACGGGGTCACGAGGGTTCCGTGCGCCGGAAGCTGCGAGTCGGTTCCCTTCGCCGCAAGGGCGGCCTCGTACATCCGCAGACGGCGCCGATAGTCATCACGGTCTTCGCTCGCGATCGCGCGCTGCTGGAGGGATACGGCTTCCTCGACCTGGCCGTCGAAGAACTTCGCCATCGCGAGGACGTCGCACGCGCGCGCCGAGGGTTCTTCGTCGTCCTGCACCGCGTGCTCGGCCAAACGGAGCGCCGCGCGATCGAACTCGCGCATCGTCTCGCGACTCGTCATCAGCGACCACGCCTGCTCGAGCACCTGTCGGTCGTTGCGTCCGTGACGCTCGATCCACGAGGCGAGCGAACGCGTCGCGCGCTCCTCGTGCCCGTTCTTGTCGCACCATTGGAAGTAGACGAGCGAGTTCCGAGCCGGCGTGCAGTTATGCCGGCGCTCTCGCGTGTCCTGCGCCTCGAGCATGTCGAGGCTCTCGTTCAGTTGGCGACGGATCTCGACGTTCTCCCCCTCCTGGACTGCAAGCGCGGCTTGCAGGCGTTCGATCTCGCGCTGCTGCTCACAGCGAAGCTGTCCTTGGTCGCTCGATTCGCTCCACCGGATGGCTCCGAGGGACAGGGTCGCGGCGACGAGAACGGAACCGATGATGACGATCTTTCCTGACATTGCTTCCTCCGCGGCGCAGTGTGCCAGATCGTCGCAGCCCTGTCGCGTCCGCGAATCGGGAAGTACGCCTCTGTCAGCGTCCGATGCCGACGTCCACTGCCGAGCTGAAGGCGAGGCCGATCCCCGACGCGCCCGCGAGATCCAGGACGAAGGACTGGATCCACGCGTGTTGGCCGAGCAATGCAGCGCTTCGCGGGACCGTAACGTTCGCACGCACGAAGCCGTCGGCATTCGTGGCCGCCGGCAGGAACGCGATCGAACCCGCGAGTCGCAAGCGACAGCCGCCAACGGCGATGTCCTGGGACGCCGTCGCGATCCCGAGGACGAGCGGAGCCATCGCACGCCCACGCACGAGTTCGACGCGCAACGGACTCCCGAGCGTCGCCGCGGTTGCGCCGAGCGCGGGGACACCGCCCGAGCCGCTACATCCGGTTCCGACTTCGACCGTGCGCGCCTCATGCGCTGGACCGAAGAACCACGTATCGATCTCGCGCACGACCAGTCGACTCGACACGAGGAGTGCCTGCCCGTGATCCACGAGGGATTCGAGCAGCGCTTCGCCACTCGGCGGGCTGACCCGTGGAGTGCGCCCAATCCAATCGGTCCCGCTCCACTCCCATGTGTCCGACAGCGGGCCATCACCACCGAACAGCAAGAGCCTCCCGGAAACGCCGCGCGTCATCGCATGATTGCTACGCGGGGTGGGGCTGCGCGTCGGGGCGAGCTGCGTCCAGTCCTTGCCATCCCAACTCCACGTATCGCCGAAGTCCTTCGTCGCGCCGTCCGTGCCTCCGAAGAGGATCGCGCGCTTCGACACCTCATCGAAGGCGATGCCGTGCGCGAAGCGCGCAGGAGGACGATGCGCCGGGAGTTCGTGCGTCCAGGTTCCGCTGTTGTGGTCCCAAGTCCATGTATCCGACAGCAAGCCGTTCTTGTCCCGTCCACCGAACAGGACGAACCGCTGACCACTCGCGTCGCTCGCCGACATCGCATGCTCGCTCCGGGCAGGCGGAAGCACGCTCGGCACGAGGGGAAACCACGATTGCGCGAGTGGACTGAACGCCCACATGTCGTTCCAGTACGCGTTGCCGTTCTCACCACCGAACAGCACGACGTTCCACCCGAACCCGACCATCGAGTGACCTCGGCGCGCACTGGGCGAAAGGGAGGTGAGCGCACGGTACCAGCGATGCTCACCCCAAACCCAGGTGTCTGCGAGCAACCGGCCGAACACGTCGGCACCGCCGAACAGCACGACGGACTGCGGGATCGAGCACACGGCCATGGCCGCCCCGTTGCGCGGTGGCGGAACCGTCCCCTCGTCCAGGAGGCGCCATCGCGAACTCCGAAACTCCCACAGATCGGAAGTCTCGCGAAACGCGGAGAAATCCGCCCCACCGAACAGCACCGCGCGCTGGCGCGTTTCGTCGTAGGCGAGCGACGCGCCGCGACGCATCGACGGCTTCACACCGGCCGGGCTCAGTTCCGTCCAGTTCGCGCCATCCCACGTGAACGTGCGCATGCTACTCGGAGAAACCAAGAGGCAGACACCGAGCGAACGATCGAACACCATCGACATGTCGCTCAGCAGCGGCAACGACATACTGCGTTTCGACCAACTCGTGCCGTCCCATTCGTGGGTTTCGGGCCCGACTTGCAGCACCGTTCGCCCGCGACGGGCGTCGTAGGCCATCGCGTGCGTCGCACTCGCGGGTGGCCCGGTCACCATGCGTTGCACCCAAGTCGTACCGTCCCATTCCCACGTGTCGCCCAGCAGACCGGTTGGACCGGCACCGCCGTACAGCACGCAGACACCGCGCGCTTCGTCGTAGACCATGCCCGCATGACTACGAGCAGACGGGCGCGCCGAGGGATTCTTCGTCACCCATTGCACGCCGTCCCATTCGCTCGTCACATCGGAAGGTACCGGGCTTCCATCCGTGCCGCCGAAGCGCACGACGACGTTGCGCCGCGCGTCATACGTGCTGGCTGCTGCCTCCAACGCATAGGTCGTCGACCGCATCGCCCACCGTGTCCCATCGTGCTCCCAGTGATCGCCCAGGACGGCACCACCCGTGCGCCCGCCGACGAGGACGAGGCAATCCCGAGTGCGGTCGTAACTCAGCGACGCGCCCGAACGCGGGGCCAACTCCTGGATGAGCCCCCAGTCGTCCACGATCTGCATCGCCGGAAGCGCGGACGAGGGCAAGAAAACACAAGCGATCGCTAGGGCATGGGGAAAACGCACGACATGACGATAGCGCACGATCTCCCGTGCTGAGCCAAGGACGGAATCACGTCATGATGTGGGGCAATGGATCGTCTCGCGGATCTCGCCGAATTCTGGAATCAGCTCCCGGCCTTTCGGGCCGTTGCCGAGACCGAGCACCTCAAGGACGCGGCTCGAAAGCTCGGTGTCGGCGCGCCGGCGCTATCGCGATCGGTACGCCTTCTCGAAGAACGACTGGGGACGCAGCTCTTCGTGCGCGAAGGGCGAGGGCTCCGACTCAACGAAGCCGGGCGCAGGCTTCTCGAGTCGGCGCGCATCGCGATGAATCACCTCGACGAGGCACAACTCGCGCTCCGTGGCGAGACGCTGTCCGGCCCCGTCCACATCGCGAGCTCGGGAGTCGTGACGACGAGCTATCTGCTCCCTGCGATCATCGAGCTGCGTGCGGACCACGCTGGACTCGTTCCCGTACTGAGCGGACCACCGCCACACGATGTCGTGTTGCGGTTGCAACGCGGACTACTCGACGTCGCCTTCACGAGTGACGTGATCGACGCGCCCGGACTCGTGCGCGAACACCTCGGTACCGAGACCAGCGGCCTGTATTGCGGAACGGGCCATCCTCTCCACGGTCGCACCGACATCACGATCGACGAGGCTTGCGAACACGACTTCGTCGGCCCACCGCAGGCGAGCGGACGTGCGAGTGAAGGCTGGCCGAGGGACAAACCGCGGCGACTCGGGGCAATCGTCGATCAGATGCGGATCGGTCTCGAGTTCTGTGCGAGTGGGCACTTCCTCGCGGTTCTGCCCGATGCACTCGCGCGCAGCTACGGCCGCGACCTTTGGCGCCTACCGGTCGATCTGGACTCACGGGTCGATCTCTTTGCGCTGCTCCGCGAATCGACGGGAACCCGTGGTCGCGCCGAGGTCGTCGTCGACGCGGTGCGCCGGAAGATCGAGAGCAGCGACGTCACCGAAACTCGGTGACGATCATCGTGTGCCGTTCGACATAGCCGCGTTCGGTGCCGTTTCGATACCCGTTTGCTTGCACGAGCCACGCATCGAGCGGACCCTCGCGCGTCTCGAGTGCGATCCCCGGCGACCACGTCGTCGGGAAGAACTGCATGCACTGCACACGGATGTTGGAGAACGGAACGAACGGAAACTCGATCGTGATGCTACCCGTCGCGCGTGTGACACCGGCGACGACGAAGAGCGGATTCACCCAGAGCATCGGTCCCGCGAGCGGATCGGCGCCGAGGATCCACATTGCCGGCACCTGAGGCTGGCCGCCGAAGACGTGCACGCCGACCAGATCGCCGACGGTCGGAGCGAGATGCAGGGTCCCCTGTCCGTAGTAGTGCGGGATGACGAGCCCGTGCTCCCGACGAACGGCATCGAGTGCATACGGAGTCCAGTCGTTCCACTTCGGATGATCGACGAGGAAGTCGATCATCAGCCCTTCCGTCGTCGTCACGTACGGCGTATCGAGCTTGAACCGCACGAGGAAGGGCTGCGTCGCGCTGCGAACCCACGGCAGATCGGGCAGCACGAGTTGCTTGCGCGCGAAGACCGTCACGAGTTCGGGCGACTTGGGGAAGAGGCCCGTGTTCTGCGACTCGATATCGAGTGGCGCGAACGCGACGCGGAAGTCGTGCGCGTTCTCGCCGTGCCACCACGAATACGGAATCGTCGCCTCGGGCAGGTACTGCCCATCGCGTCGCCACGCGAACTCGTGGATCGTCGTGTTCGCAGGAACGTACGATCCGGTGTAGGCCTGGACGAAACGCACCTTGTCGAAACCGACGTGGGTCGAAATCGCGTTTCCTTCGGCCTGCCGCGCTTCGGGCGGCACGACGTGCACGGTGGACGTCCGCTGTGCTCTCGATACGCCGCCCAGCATTGGCACGACGACACCGAGGCAGACGACGACATGGACGATCGCGTCCCGCATGACCACTTCCCTCCGAGGCCCTGAGAATGCCTGTCCTACGCCACGTCGCTTCGATCTGGCCGTGCTATTTCGTCGACTTCATACTTTTGTGGGT
Organism: Planctomycetota bacterium; assembly: GCA_020426005.1. Lineage (GTDB taxonomy): Bacteria > Planctomycetota > UBA1135 > UBA1135 > JACKHW01. The sequence goes on from JAGQQW010000016.1 coordinate 24,697, forward strand.
ACGCTCGAAGAGAACGACTTCGCTCCCATCGCGTAGGGACCCGATTCGCGGAAGTTCGACCCAGTCCTCGGATGCGGACAGCGCCTCGAAGAACGGTTCGCCGAGCTGGGTCTTCCAGAGTGACGAAGGGTTCGCCTGTGGAGGTCGACACACGAGGAAAAACTCCACGAGTCGTGGCTCGTCGAGGCGCGAGAGTGCATCGGCGAGCTCGATCTTCGGGGCGAGATAGCCGACTTGTTCCAGTTCGTGGCTCCATCCGCGCTCGAGCATGCGCAGACGCAGGTTGTCGATGTTGAACGACGCATGATCTCCCGCCAACGCGACTCGGCGCGACTCGACTCCGATGGCGTCGAGCGCAGCATCGCGTAGATCGGGATCGACCCTTGGTGGATGCACCGGACCAGGGTCCTCGAAGTGCCACGGAAGCGCGAGCAGCGTTCGCTCGGCAGAACTCGCGTGCGTGTTCACGAGCAACCACGAACCGAAGACGACGAGCATCACGAATCCGAGCACGTCTCGAAGCGAGTCGCGACGCACGGCCCATGCCGCCAGAAGCCCGAGCAGGAGAACTGCGGCGATCATCGCACCGATCGCGAATCGCACGTCGGTCACGGGAAAGAAATAGCAACCGGCGAAGTTCACCGAGACCGCGAACGCGAGCATCGTTCCTTGCGCGACCGGTGATCGTTCGGTGCGCGATTCGCTCGCCATCAATGTGGACGTGCGATCGTCCGCTCTTGCTCCACGACGCGTGCGATCCACGATTGCGAGCACCGAGATCGCACCGATGACGAAGAGCCAGAGCCAGGAGAACGACGCGAACAACGAGTGCACGTAGCTCTCGAAGTACGCCACATCGAAGCGTGAAGCAGATCCCCCGTACTGATCGCCGACCCACGTCGACTGATCGCGCAAGTGCCGCCACATGTGCTTCAGGCTCCGGTGGCACACCGCGCCCACAACCAGAATGCAGGCCAGCGAACCGAGCAGCACACGCACGAGCAAGGCACGGAAGGTCGTCGATCCAGATCGCAAAAGAACGGCCTCGTGCGCGAAGGTCCCAAGCACGATTGGAAACGAGATCAGGACGAAGCTGAGCTTCGCACACAATCCGAAACCGACGAGGACACCGAGCACTGAGCTCGTCGATCGTGTGTCCCCAGTGAGGAGAGCGGGGCTTTGAAGCTCGACGTTCCGAAGTAGGCAGCGATCGCCTCGAACGGGCCGCCGCCGGACCATGCATGCGCCACACGCGTCGGGAGCGCCATGAGGTATGCCTCGTCCCACGGTAGCGGCGCGGTCGTGAGGAACGCATGGCTGACGATCGACAGTGTCCAACAACACGCGCACGCAACGAGGAGCACGACGACGAGGATCTTCAGACCGCGAACGTTCACATCCAACCTCACTCGATCTCGTGATCGAGCAAATGGCGGAGGCTCGCCTCGATCCCCTCCCGCTCGAGGCCAACGGTGATGAAGACGATCCGCGTGCGCCGGTCGGCGTCAGGCCACGCGTCGAGAACGATCGGATCGTGGAAGGCGTGTTGGACGATGTGGAGCACCGTCGGCTTCTCGACCTCGCGCACGTGGACGATTCCCTTGACGCGCAGGAGTCTCGGGCCTTGGAAGTGCAGGAGCGACGTGACCCACGCTTCGAAAACGCGCAGCGGAATCGGCTCGTCGTACGTGAGGCAGAAGCTCCGGATCTCGTGACCGTGCGCGTGTCCTGGCGCATGGTCGTGGTCGCTCTCGTCTTCGTCCGTCGCTTCGAACGCGTCGTCGCGTAACCACGCGTCAACGTGCTCGCCGCGTTCGAGCGCGACGCCGAACAGATCCCGCGGAGCGATCGCGCCGTTTTGGGCAACGACGTGCGGCGCCGACGGATTGAGGTCCCACAGCTTCTGCTCGAGTTCGACGAGGCAGGCGTGCGCGGCTTCGCTTCCGAGTTCGCGCTCGAGCAAATCGAACTTGGTCAGGAGCAGGCGATCGGCGACCGCGACTTGTTTGCGCGACTCGAAGCGCGCTTCGAGCGTCTCCTCGAGATTGAACAGGTCGATCGCGCACAGCACGGAGTCGAGGAAGAAGTGTTCGCTGATGTCGATCTCGTGGATCAGCGTGCGCAGGATCGGCGCCGGGTCCGCGAGGCCGGTCGTCTCGATCAACAGACGCTCGAAGCGCGGGATCTCCCCTCGCTCGCGCTTCTCCCACAGATCGCGCATCGTCTCGAGCAAGTCGTTGCGCACGCTGCAGCACACACAACCGGACTCGAGCACGATCATCTCTTCCGTCGCATTCTCGACGAGCAGGTGGTCGAGCGAGATCTCGCCGAACTCGTTGACGATGACCGCGGTTTCGCCAGTTGCCGGATCGCGGAGAAGCGCGTTGAGGATCGTGGTCTTGCCACTGCCGAGGAAGCCCGTCAGCAGCGACGTGCTGATGCGCTGGTCCGGCATCACGCGGACGTCGTGCGATAGCGCAACGGGCGTCCCATCGGCGCACCGTGGGTCACGTGTTTTCCGTACGTCTCGATACCGCGCACGAACGTGCGCGTCGGCATGCCATGGAGCTTGGTGCCTTCGTACGGGGACCAGCCGGCGCGGGAACGAAGCCACGCGAGCGGTAGCGAATCCTCGATGCGCGGATCGACGAGCACGAAGTCTCCGTCGAATCCCGGTGCGAGTCGCCCCTTACCTTCGATTCCGTAGACTCGGGAAGGACCTCCTCCGAGCAGTCGAACGATGTCCTCGAGGCGAAGCCACCCATCGTGCACCGCCGTCAACAGCAGGGGCAGGATCGTCTGCGTGCCGGGAATACCAGACGGGCTCTCGGGCCAAGGCTTGGCCTTTTCCTCGAGCGTGTGCGGCGCGTGATCGCTTCCGATCACGTCGATCGTTCCGTCGGCGAGTGCTTCCCGCAGCGCATCGCGATGGCGCCGGTCGCGGACCGGTGGGTTCATCTGCGCGTGCGCACCGAATCGCTCGTAGCACTCGGGTGCACAGAGGAAGAGGTGATTGGGCGTCGCTTCCTTGGTGACGAGGTCGCCGAGGTCGCGTTCGCGCAGAAGATCCAGCTCTTCCGCCGTCGAGATGTGGAGCAAGTGCACCTTGCGCCCGGTCTTCTCGACGAGGTCGAGAAGGCGCGTCGTCGAACGCACGGCAGTCTCGATGCTGCGCACTTGCGGATGGATCGCATAGGGCGCCCCCTTCGGTGCGGCAGCGTAGTTCTGCTGCAACAGCAGTTCGTCTTCGGAGTGCACCGCGACACGGCGCTCGCCCGAGCGCAGGATGCGCTCGAGGGTTTCGTCGTCGGGGACCAGGAGCGATCCGGTCGACGACCCCATGAAGATCTTGACGCCCGCACAACCGGGAGCGGTCTCCCACTCGCCGAGCGAATCCGCGTTGTCCTTGGACGCACCGAGGAAGAACGCGTAGTCCGCCCACGAACGACCCGCGGCGCGCTCGAGCTTGTCCGCGAGCGCTTTCGGATCGGTCGTCGGTGGCTTCGTGTTGGGCATCTCGCAGAATGCCGTCACCCCACCGGCGACGCAGCACAGGGATCCCGTCGCGAGATCTTCCTTGTGCTCGAGACCGGGCTCGCGGAAGTGCACTTGCGAATCGATCAGGCCCGGAAAGACCAGCAGACCCGTCGCGTCGATCCGCTGTGCATCCGCTGCCAGCTTCGAGGTCTCACCGACCCCGATGATGACTCCGTTCTCGATCAGGAGATCTTCGTCGCGCACACCGTCTTCGTGCACGAGCGAACCACCATGCACGAACAGTTGCGTCATCGGTCGTCCTTGCGTCTTCGCGGATGGTCGTCGCCCGTGTCTTCGTAGCGGGCGCGAACTTCGGGAATCAGGTATTCGTCGAGCGCGCGATCGAGGTCGTACTCGGGCTTCCAGCCCCACTGCTCGCGCGCGGGCGTGTCGTCGACATCGGCCGGCCACGTCGCGACGATGCCGTTGCGTGCCGTATCCGGCTCGAACGTGATCTGGGCATCGGGAAAGGCAGCGAGCACTCGAGTCCGGAAGTCGTCGGCACGGAACGAGAACGAACCGACGTTGTAGACGCGTTGGCGGAGCGCCTCGACTGGCGCGGACGCGAGCATCGTGAGCGAGCGGATCGCATCCGGCATCGCCATGAACGGCAGTCGTGCGCCCTCGTCGACGAAGCACGGATACGGCGTGCCCTGTGCCGCGTGGTGCAACATCTCCGGCGCGTAGTCACTCGTGCCGCCCGTCGGAACCGTCTTCGCGCTGATCAGGCCAGGGAAGCGCAGCGACCGGAAGTCGACGCCGCTCTTCCCGCGCTCGGCGGTCAGTTGCTGGAAGTGCTCCGAGTAGTAGCGACCGAGGTGTTCGCAGTACAGCTTGTTGCAGCCGTACATCGTCGTCGGGAAGTTGTAGTCGATCTCGCGAACGCGCCCGGCTTGCTCCTTCGTGGAACGGTCCGGCAAGCCGTAGGCCGCGATCGAACTCGGGAAGAGGAACGGGATCGACCGCGCTTGGTAGCGCGCTTCGGTGACCGCCAACTCGAGCAGGATCAGCGTGCCGTCGACATTGACGCGATGTCCCTGCTCGGGCGAGTACTCGGCACGCGTACTGAGGAGCGCCGCGAGATGATAGATCGCGCGAATCTCGTACTCCGTAACGAGCCGCGCCCACAGCTCCTTGTCGAGGATGTTGCCGACGACACCGTGGACGCCGTCCTTCTCGAACTCGGGCCCGAGCGGGCGCAGGTCGAGGCAAAGGAGTTCGTGGTCTCCGTGCTCGAGCAGATGCTCGACGAGACCGTGACCGATTTCACCACCAGCCCCCGTGATCAGGGTGACCGGCTTACGAAGAGGAAGCGCCACGTCGAACGCCAGCCTGGAGGAAGATCAGGCCGAAGCGTCGCTCTGGATCGATTCGAGCGCGCGACGGTTGCGGCCGCGAACGGCTTTGACGAGCGGGAACGTGATCGTCTTGTCGCCCTTCTGCAGGGTGATCACGCCCGACTTGATGACCTTCGTCGAGACCTTGAGTCGCAACACGCGCCCTTCTGGATCGAGCACGCGGATCGACTGGAGGTTGGGCTTGAACGTGCGCTTGGTCCGGCTCGTGATGCGGAGACCGACGCCGCCCTTCTTCTTCGGCAGTCCACGACGGGACACGTTGTTGCCGACTCGGGTGCGCTTGCCGGTGACTTGACAGACTCGGGCCATGGTTCGTTCTACTGTTCTTGCTGTCCGAACCCTCGTCCAGGGCCCGGGTTGAAGGCGACGCCGTCCCCCGGAGAAACCGGGATGTGCGTGCGTCGCGAATTGCGAGCCCGAAGAGTCTAGCGGCCCGTCCCGCCGGTGCAACAGCTCGCGCGCCGCGTCAAGAAGTCGTGCCGGACGGGTCTTCGAGCCGCGGATCCCCGTTCTTCGTTCTCCGGAACAGCAGCCACAGCCCGCCGAGGATCATCAGCGTGCAGAGCACCTGCCCCATGCTCATGAATCCGAGGACCGTACCGAGGTCGCCGGGCTTCTCCGCGAACTGGGCATCGGGCTGCCGGAAGAACTCGAGAATCCACCGCAGTACTCCATAGCCGACGACGAACGTGCCTGCATACCGCCCGAAACCGAGCGGCGCGGTCCGGGTCCGCCGCCAGAGAACGAACAGGATCACTCCCAGCAACAACCCCTCGCACAGGGCCTCGTAGGCCTGGCTCGGGTGCCGAAGCGGAACGGCATGCGCGATCTTGTCCCAGTCTCCGTTCTCGAAGGCCTCGAGGATCCGCAGCTCGCGAGCTCGCGTCGCGAGCCCGTCGAGACGCAGCCCCGTCCACGCAACGGGGTCCGTCGGGAAGCGCATGGCCCAGGGCACCGATGCATCCGTGACGCGACCGTAGAGTTCGCCGTTGATGAAATTGGCGACTCGCACGGCGAAGATCCCAGGCGTGACCGCGAGTGCGAGGCCGTCCATGATGCGGAGTGGTGCAACCCGTCGCCGCTTGCAGAAGAGCAACGTCGCGAAGATCACGCCGAGCAGACCGCCGTGGAACGACATGCCGCCCTCCCAGACCGCGAAGATCGACAACGGGTCCCGGAAGGTCTCGGGCTTGTAGAACAAGATGAAGCCGAGCCGCCCGCCGAGAACGACACCGCCGATGAGCCAGAGCATGAGATCCTGTGGCCCTTCGGGTGGCAGACCGAGGAAGCCCCTCTTGTTGAGGCGTTCGAGGATCCAGGCTCCGGCGACGAACCCCACCACGTACATCAGCCCGTACCACCGCAGGTCGAGCGGCCCCGGGAAATCGACCAGCACGGGATCGAAACCGTGGTACGGGATCTCGAGCAAGCTCTGGATTGCCGGCAACGAAGTAGCGAGGTCCCACGCAGTCATGCGCGTGGACGCTAGCCGTCAACTTCGCGAGTCGCCACCGCCGATCGAATCGGGTTCTCGGTGGGCCCCGGGCGTGCCATGTCCGCGCTGACCGAGCGACCGCCCTCCTTCGACTGGACCGAGACGCTGGAGCGCTTGCACGCGTTCGCCGCCGATCGAGGCGCGACGCTCACCCCGGACGAACGGGCGTTCGTGAGCGACGACGGCGTATGGCGCTTCGAGCCGCCGCTCGTGCAGTCGATCGCTCCGGGGATCACGACACCCGAATCGTACGAGGTCGATATCGGCTCCTCACTCGGTCTCCAGCTCATCGTGCTCGTGCGCGCCGGCGCCTTCGCGTTCGGCTTGTGGCACGACGACGATCTGTGGACCCACAAAGCGCAAAAACGCTACGTCGTTCGCGGCAACGGACGCGCCCAACCGTCGCACCTCGCACGCAAGGGGAAGTCGCGATACGGCTCTCGTTTGCGCCTGCGTAACGCTGCCGCGCAGCACGAGGACCTCGCTTCGCGCCTCGCGGCGATCGACGCAGAACACGGCCGCCCTCGAGGCCTGTGGCTCTCCTGTCCCACCAGGCTGGCCTCGGATCTCCACGCAGCGGCGGGCGGCTTGCCGTGGCCACGAGCTGCATGGCAGCGCATCCCGCACCACGTCCACGAACCGGACTTCGCGGAGGTCCTCCGCGTGCGCGCTCTGCTCGTGCGAGGCCACATCCGGCAATTGGCACCTTGATCAGCCAGAACGGCGCTTTCACGCGTTCCCGGGTCGTCCACGCCGCTGCTATGCTGCGCGTTCCCTCCTGCCACCTCTGGAGAGCATGCTGATGAAAACCCTCTCTCTCGCCGCCGTGGCGGCCTTCGCCTGCTTCGCTCCCATCGCTGCCGCGCAGACCGCTCATCTCTGGGTCGACCCGTCTGCCGGCAACGACACCAACACCGGCACTCGCGCTGCCCCCCTCAAGACCCTCGAGAAGGCACTGACGGGTCGCAACTTCGACCTCGTCGTGCACGCGCTTCCCGGTACCTACGGCCCGAAGACCAACGGCGACTTCTGGGATACCGCCAACAACAAGAGCAAGAAGATCAGCCTCAACGGCTTCAAGAACCTCAAGATCGTCGGGGAAGATCGCGCGACCTGCATCATCGACTTCAACGGCATCGACGACGTTTGGTACGGATTGATCGGTGTCGGCGGCGTCGGGACCGACAACATCGAGATCACGAACCTCACGTTCCAGAACGTCGGCATCGCGACGGTTTGGGGTTGTAGCCCCATCAACACGACCGCCGGCTGCAAGAACATCGACATCCACGGCAACCTGTTCATCGACGCCGGTAGCGCGTTCATCTGCTGGGGTGGATTCGACGTCTCGTTCCACGACAACGTCATCCTGTCGACGACGGCGACGCCGAGCCTCGTCGCGATCCGCCTGCGCACGCAATACTTCAATGCAGCCGACGGCGATCGCACCTACTGCTACAACAACGTCATCATCAACCAGAACCACGGCATCAGCTACGCGAGCCGCAATCTCGCGCTGCAGTGGATCTGCAACAACGTGATCCTCAACGGCAACCTGGGTTTCCCGGGCAGCGCGCCGCCGGCGCACGTCGTGCTCGAGAGCAACATCGCGTGGAACTGCACGACGCCATACAACTACACGGTGTCGGCGAGCAATCGCGTGGTCGACCCCTTGCTCGTCGATGTCGCGAAGAACGACTTCCACCAGAAGGCGGGTTCGCCGTGCTTCGAGAAGGGCTACCCGGTGCCGACGGCGCTCTCGATGCGCAACGACTACTACGGCAACGCGCGCTGCAACGACGGCGACGACGATCGGACTGCACTTCCGGACATCGGCGTGCACGAAGTCACGGATGTCGAACTCAGCGTCACCAACTGGGGCATCGGGAAGAGCGGTATCTTCACGAACAAGAGTTCGACGAGTTTCGCCGGCCCCGCGGTCTTCTTCTTCGCGTTCGGCAAGGCCGGCATCATGGCTCCGTCGGTCGGAAGCGTCGGCTTCGACCCGGCCACGTTGCTCTTCTCGCTCGGCACGTCGGTACCGGGCAGCGTGCCGCTTACCGTCCCCAACGATCCGACTCTCGCGGGCGTGCTCCTGTACGCGCAATCGTTCGGGCTCAAGAGCGTCTCTGGTGGCTTCTCGTGGAAGCCGTCCGCCGTTCTCGACCTCGAACTCTGAGCGGCGAACTTTGAGCGGCGAACTCTGAGCGGCGGCGATTTCGAAACCCGGGAAGCATGGTGATCCTCGAACGCACGATGCATCCCGGGTGGCTGTCGAACTCGTGGCTCATTGGAGATCACGACGGCGGCCACGCAGTGCTGATCGACAGCGGCGGGCCAATGGAGCCGTTGGTCGCTGCAATCGAGGCGCACCGACTGACGCTGACGCACGTCCTCTGCACGCACCATCATCCGGACCACGTCGCGCACAACGCCGACTGGAAGGCGACGACGGGTTGTGCGATCTGCGGCGGCCGCCTCGAGCGGGATCTGTTCCGGGATCTCGACGTGGAACTCGAGGACGGGCAGGAGCTGCGGAGCGGCGACCTGCGCGTGCGCGTGGTCTTCACGCCAGGACACACGAAGGGCCAGGTCGCCTTCTCGATCGACGACACGTTGCTCGCGACGGGCGACACGCTCTTCCGTGGCAGCATCGGAGGCACGCGCGGAAACGGTCACGGCACGTACGAGCAGATTCGTCAGTCGATCCTCGATACGCTGCTTCGCTTCCCGAAGGAGACGCGCATCTTGCCCGGACACTGCGACATGACGAGCGTCGGACGTGAGCTCGAAGAGAATCCGTTCGTCCGGTTCTGGACTGGCCGCGAACCCTCGACCGACACGCCGTGTCTCGCGCTCGGACAGCCTGCGAGGATGCTCGTCCGAGCCCGCGACTACGATGGTGGAACGAAGTGCCTCGTGCGCTTCGACGATGGTACGACCGACGTCGTGCCCGGATCCCGAGTCGTGTCGGCCGAAGCGTGACCACCGACATGTCGCACGAGACACGACAAACGGAAGCGGACGCTCCCCCGCGTTCGGGATTCGTGCGCACGGCGCTGTTCCTCGTCCTCGTGGCGGCGCTCGAGCTCGTCTACGCGCTCTACAACCCTCCGCTCCACAATCCGGACGAACTCTCCCACCTGCAGAACGCAGCATGGTGGCGTGACGAGGGAACGTGGTCGGACCCGTACGCGGAGAACGAACGCATCCAACAGGACCACCACCCGCCGTACGCAGGAATCATCGGGGGACTCGTCCTCAAACTGACCGACGGCCTTTTCGACGACGCCGAGCCCGTGTCGCTCCCCGGTCCGTACGACATCACGCTCGAACCCGGGCGCCCGGAACGCGTGCGCATGAGCGACGCGCTCGCGCCCGCTCGCATCGGACAGCTGTACGTGTTGCGCGCCATCATCGCGTTGCATCAAGTGCTGCTCGCGTTCTTCTTGCTGCGCATCGCGGACTTCGTGTGGCGAGATCGGCGTCGCTTTGCATTCGCGATGGCGCTCGCGTGTTGCGCGATTCCGCAAGTCGCGATGAACGGCGCCGCGCTCACGCCGGACACGCCGCTCGCAGCGTTCTCGACGGCAGCGTTGTGGTTCGCGTTCCGCGCCGCCGCTGGCGGCGGGTCCAATCTGCGTCTCGGCATCTGGACAGGCTCGTTCTTCGGACTCGCGCTGTGGTGCAAGTCCGGCGCGATCTTCTTGATACCGACTCTCGGCGTCGTCGCACTGCTGCGCGCGCACTCGATGCGCAGCCTGCGGGCGGGTTTCGCGTACCTCGGAACCGCAGGCGTCGTCACCCTGATCGTTGGCGGTTTCTGGTACATGAGGAACGTCTGGCTGCACGGCGATCCATTCCACATGCACGTACTCGTCGAGACGTACGCGTTCGCGATGCGACGCGAACCCGCGACCGCGACGTTCGTCGAAGTCACGCTGTGGGACATCTTCCGTACGTTCTTCGGCTTCTGGAATCGCGAGATCCTACTACCACGTCCAGGCATCCTCGCGCTCGCCGGCGTCTGCGGTGCCGCGGCACTCGGCATTGCGCTCCTCGTGCGTCGCAGCGTTCGTTGCGAAGTGCCGCGACAAGCGCTCGTCGCGATTCCGGTCGCGCTCACCGCGCTCGCGACGCTCTTGACCCTGACCATGATGGGCAACTTCGTCTTCCCGTCGGCACAGGGTCGCTATCTCTACCCAGCACTCGGTGGCTTCCTGGTTCTGCTGGGAACGGGGCTTCGTGTCGCGGGAAGGATGCGTAGCGACGGACGCGTGTCGTACGTCGTCGCTGCCGGCTGGATCGCGTGCACGTTCTGGGGCTTCTCGTACTCGGTGCTGTCCAAGTTCTACGCGTCGCGCAGCCATGCTGCGGGTGAAGGACACGTGCTCTTCTACGAAGATTGCGGCACTGCGCACCTGCATCCGCACCTCGTGCCTGGAGCAGGCATGACGCCGCCCGACGAAGGCATGCTCGGACGCGTCGTGCCGTGGCGCACGATCAACGGACATCCCGTCGCCGTCGTGTATCGCTTCGACCTCCCCCACGATGCTCCGAAGGACGACTTGCAGGTACGCGTCACCTACTACAACCCGGACCCGACGACCCCCTTCGTCGCGCACGAGCGCGGTCAATTCGTCTACACCACGCAGCGGCTTCGCGCGAACCAAACGCTGCTGCACGACGAGATCGAAATCACGAGCGAGCCGAAGGAGTTCGTCTTCCCGATTCCGAAGTCGGCGCTCGGCAACGGGAACGAACTCGAACTGAAGTTCGAGAAGGTCGCCGGAATCGCCGCGTGCGTCGCCGAGATCTGGATCGAGCGTCGCTGGCTCGGCGTGCGACAATCAGGCGACGCACACGTCGTGACGAATCGCACGAAGCGCACGCTGTCGACCATTTGCGTCACGGGCGAAGGCGCAACGCGCAAAGAACTCCATCAAGACCTGCGCCCCGGCGACGAAGTTCGCATCGACCAGCCTAGGTTCCGCGTCGCGATGCTCGAACTCGCATCGCCGTGGATGCTGCGCGAAGCAGAAGCGCACAAGGCGAAGACATCGCGTTGGTTCGGCCATCAAGCCGCGAGCGGTGGCTACTTCGTCCGCGGCGAGGGAAGCGTCGCCAAGCTGCCGTTCCGAACCGATCTCGAAGGCGGCGCATTCCGCGCACGCATCATCGAAGGCGACGGGGACGTTTGGAAGTGGATCGAGCCGCCCGCAAAGCGCGACGCCGAAGGCAATCTCGACATCACGTACGAGAGCCGCTTCGACCTCGACTACGTCGAACTCGTCGGTGGTGTGCGACCGGGGTTCTAGTGGTAGGCGACTGTGCGCAGGCCACGCCTCACCCACCGCGTTGACGTTGCTCGACGCCCGCGAGCATCGAGATCGCCGTGGCCTCCTGGATGACGTCGCCGACGCTCGCGTAGCGCGTTACGAGACCGATCGGGCTCGTGAGGCCGACCAGCAGCGGTCCGATCACGGCGGAAGCACCGAAGTGCTGCGCGATCTTGTAGCTGATGTTGCCGGCGGCGAGATTCGGGAAGACGAGCACGTTCGCCTTGCCTTCGAGGTGAGAAAACGGGAAGTGCTCGTGCCGGAACTCCGGCATGAGCGCCGTGTCGGCCTGCATCTCACCATCGACGATCAGATCGTCCCCACATCGATCGCGGATGATCTCGGATGCGCGCGCCATCTTGCGCGCTTCGCCATCCTCGACCGAACCGAAGTTGGAGAAGCTCAAGAGAGCAACCTTCGGGTCGACCCCGAATTGGCGCGCGAGCCTTGCGGTCGAGATCGCGATCTCCGCGATTCCTTCGGCTGACGGAGAGATCTGCGCCGTCGTGTCGGCGAAGAAATACGGTTCGTTACGATGCACCACGAGGTGGGCGCCCGCTGCTCTCGAACAACCATCGCGCAACCCGACGATCCGCAGCAACGGCCCGAGCATGTTGGGGAAACTGTCTGCGAGCCCGGCGACCATGCCATCCGCGTCGTTCATCGCGAGCATCATCGACGCGAACGGGAGGCGCCACTTCATCGCACGCTGTGCGAGGAATCGGCTGACTCCCTTCCGCTGGCGGCGCTCGAAGAGCTCTCGCCAGTAGCGCTCGTAATGCTCCGAACGCGCGGGATCGATGATCTCGATGAGTCCGTCGCTCAAGTGGTCGACGAGCTCGAGCCGTTCGATCTGACGACGAATCGCGCTCGGATCTCCGATCAACACCGGCTTCGCGAGGCGATCTTCGACGAGCGTGACTGCCGCCTTGAGCACCTTCTCGTGATCCCCTTCCGGGAAGACGACGCGTTTGCAATGTGCCCGTGCTTCGTGACTCATGAAACGCAACAGCTGGCTGTGCTGTCCGAGCCGCGCACCGAGTCCTTGAACGTACTCGTCCCAGTCCTCGATCATGTGGCGCGCGACGCCCGATGCGCACGCCGCGCGTGCCACTGCCGGCGCGACGCGCGTCAGCACACGCGGGTCCATCGGCTTCGGGATCAGATACTCGGGTCCGAACTCGAACTGCGAGCCGCCATAGGCGTGACTCACGGTGGTCGGCACGGGCTCTCGCGCGAGCTCGGCGATCGCGTGCACCGCGGCGAGCTTCATGCCTTCGTCGATCGCGCGTGCGCGCACGTCGAGCGCACCGCGGAACAGGTACGGGAAGCCGAGGACGTTGTTGACTTGGTTCGGGTGGTCCGATCGGCCGGTGCACACGATCGCATCCGGTCGAACGCGGCGAGCTTCTTCGTACGGGATTTCGGGATCCGGATTCGAGAGTGCCATCACGAGCGGCCGGTCGGACATCTTCGCGATCTCCGTCCCGGTCATGATCCCGCCGCGCGACAAGCCGACGAAGACGTCGGCGCCGACGAGCGCGTCTTCGAGACTCTCGAGGTCGGTCTCGCGGACGAAGGGGCGCTTGTACTCGTTGGGCTCGTCACCACGTCCGGTGCGAAGCACACCTTGCGAGTCGCAGACGATCAAGTTGGACCGCTCGACGCCGAGCAGCAGCATCATGTTGGCGCACGCGAGCGCCGACGCACCTGCGCCCGAGAACACCACGCGTACGTCCGACGCACGGCGATCGCAGAGTTCGAGCCAGTTGAGGAATGCAGCCCCGGAAATGATCGCCGTCCCGTGCTGATCGTCGTGGAACACGGGAATGTCCATCTCGGCCGAAAGGCGGCGTTCGATCTCGAAACACTCGGGGGCCTTGATGTCTTCGAGGTTCACGCCTCCGAACGTCGGCTCGAGCGCTTTGACCGTCTTGCAGAACGCATCGACGTCCTTGCAATCGAGCTCGATGTCGAACACATCGATGTCGGCGAAGCGCTTGAACAGGATCGCCTTCCCCTCCATCACGGGCTTCGACGCCAATGGGCCGATGTCTCCGAGCCCGAGGACCGCAGTTCCGTTGGACACGACCGCGACGAGATTGCCGCGCGCCGTGTAGAGGAAGCTGTCCTCGGGGCGTTTCGCGATCTCTCGACAGGGCTCCGCGACTCCGGGGCTGTAGGCGAGCGAGAGATCCTGTTGGGAATACGAAGGCTTCGTCGGGTGAATCTCCAGCTTCCCGGGCCTTCCCTCGCTGTGATAGGCGAGGGCATCTTGCGGTCGTACCATGCGTCGTTCGTCTCCTGCCCGGCATGTTCGCGTGCGAGGCGCCTCGCGTAAACGAGTAGAATCGAGGACGTCCATCACGGACCCGCACATGAAGAGCCTCCACAATCGCCTGGCACGGTTCGTGTTCGTCAGCCTGTTCGCGACACCGATCGCTGCGCAACGGACCTACGTCGTCGATGCAGCGAACGGACCGGGTACCGACTTCACGGTGCTGCAGGCCGCCTGCGATGCCGCGAACCACGGAGACACGCTCCTCGTCAAGCCAGGCATCTATGTGGAGACCGTCGTCCGCAAGGGCATCGCGATCGTCGGCCAGCCGGGCGTACGCATCTACGGCTTCAACGCCCCGGGGCTCACGATCACGTCCATTCCCGCCGCGAGGACGTGCACAGTCACACGCGTCGAGTCCCTCCGCTTCACGTACGGCGGCCCGATCGCGCTCGTCACGGACTGCGCTGGAGCGGTGCATCTCGAAGGTCTGCAGACTCAGCCCGTGATCACGCCCGCGATCACGGACAGCGGCCTCGCAATTCGGCGCTCGGTCCAGGTGACCGTGCACGGTGCCATGATCGAGTGCGGCGTCGCGGCGGAGAAGAGCACGTTCGCGATCACCGACTCGATCCTGATCGGCCGCTCGACGGCAGCGACCGACATCCGGGTCCCGAGCACGCCAGGATTGACGGCGAAGGACAGTGACCTCGAAATCGCTGGAACCTCGATCCGAGGCGGCGATTGGGGGTGGACACTCTGGGGGATCGAACTCGCCTCGCCCGCGGTCTTTCTCGAAGGGTCGAACGCGAGCATCGCGGGGGCCTCGGTCTCTCTCCGGGCAGGTGCAGAACAGAACACGGTTCCGGGCATGACCGCCATGTGGGTCGATCGAGGTGTCGCGTACGTCGCTCCGACGGTGATTGTCGTGCCTTCGGGCAGCGCACTGCCGTATTGGACCTCCGCGACGGGGCGCGTCGTCTCGGTCGAGCAGCCGAGCCTCTCGGCGACTTCGACCGCGCCCGGCGGCTCGATCGTGACCGACGTGTTCGGCCGCGCCTCGTCCATCGGGGCGCTCGTCCTCGGCGTTCCCGGACCGCGGCAGCCCGTCCAGAACGGCGCATTGTGGATCGACCCGACTTCGCTGTCCTACGCCGGGATCTTCGCCCTGGCATCATCCCGACATCGAATCGCAGCGATCCCGGTCCCCGCGGACGGAAAACTGCACGGCGTCGCGGTCGCGATGCAGGCGATCGAACTGTACGCTTCGACCCTGTCGATCTCCGCCCCCGCAACGATCGTCCTCTACTGACCGTCGCTATCCCGTCGTTCGATCTGCCGTGCACTCCGATTCGAAACTCCGCGCCGCTCGCCTATTCGTCGTTCCAGCCCTCTTCGTCGTCGCCCTCGTCGCCGGGTCGTGTTCGAAGTCCCCGACCAAGCCGCAGGCTTCGGGGAACAACAGCACCATCGCGCAGCCAACGGGTTCTGGAGCTGCGCCGAAGACCGAGAAGGCCGCCCAGGGCAATGCCCACGGATCGAAGACTCCATCACGGCCGCTCCCGCGTCTCGCGGATGCGACCGTGAGCTCGATCCGCAAGCACGTCGCCGACGCGAAGACGGCCTACAACGAGGCGATCAAGGTCCACGAAGACGCACCCTCCGACAAGGACACGTTCTTCGCCGCCCTGAACCGCTGCAAGAACGAACTCGACGCCGCGGACGCAGAGCTCCAGCCGGTCACCTTGTGGGAAGAGGAGAGCAGCATGGAGGATTGGAAGGTCAGTGCGGAAGAGGACGGCTACCTCCGCACGCTGATGCCGATTCTCGGGCAAATCGACAAGATGCGGGCCGCCGCGGAGAAGATCTCCCGCCCCCGCTGACACGCGATCCTGAAAACTCGGGACGGAATCCCGCACGTCGTGCGTCGTTCGTCCCTCCGAACCAGGTCCGACGATGCAGATTCGACGCACGCTCACTTCCACGGTTCTCTCGGCGATGGTCGTCTCGACGTTGCCGACCCTACCGGCGCAGGCCCAGGATGCGTCGCGCTTCGCAGCGACCTTCGCGGGCGGGTCGGTGACGTGGAACGAGTTCCACGAAGAACTCGCCCGTCGTCATCGCGGAAAGCAGCTCGGTAAGGACAGCCTCGAGCATCTGGTCGAGAAGGCGATCGTCGAACGCGAGGCCGAGCGACGAGGCGAGAAGGTCTCCAAGGAAGAGATCGACCGCTACCTCGAGATGCTCGAAAAGCAGCTCGCTGCAGCCGATCGATCGCTGCGCGAGCACCTCGCATCCCGTGCGACGAGCCTTGCGTCGTTTCGAGACTACATCGCGCTGAGCCGTCTCTACGAGCGGCTCGCCCGCGCGGACCTGGGTCTGGACGAGAACACGCCGCTCGATTCGGGCCGCCGCAAACTCTGGATCACGGAGCAGAAACGCAAGCACACCGTCGAGACGGATGTCGGCAAGCTACCGCAGGACGCGGCCGCCCTCGTCGACGAAGACCCGATCGCACTCGCCGATCTCGGCCTGACCATGGCGCGCTCCCTCGTCGCCGAAGAACGTCGTTCGATCCTTCGTCAGATGGTCGCCTACCGCCTGCTCGGACGCGAGGCCGAGCGCCTCGGCATCGAGATCACGAACGAGCACTACGAGAAGGCCCTCGCGACGAAGCGCTCCGAGATCGAGTCGAGCCCCGAGTATTCGAAACACGGCATCGACCTCGAAAGCCTGCTGCGCGCCCAAGGACGATCGATCGCGGACATGCAGCGCGGAGAGGTCTTTCGCGCAGAGGTCCTGATCGAAGCGATCGGACGCAAGCGATTCACGGACGACGACTTGAAGGCGAAGCTCGAGAAGGACCCGGAACTGTGGGATCGCCGAGTCGGGGCGAGTCGCGAAGTCCATCGCATCCTGTTGGCAATAGGTGAGCAACGGAACGAAGAGCAAGCGATTCGAGACGCGAAGGTCCTCGCCGCGAAGATCACCGATGCGCAGACCTTCGCTGCTGCTGCGAGGCGCTTTTCGGACGACGAAGGGAGCAAAGGGCGCGGCGGTCGACTCGGATGGCTGCATCGCGAAGAGCCCGGTGTCGACGAAGCCCTTGTCGCTGCCGCCTTCCGCCTCGAGTTCGGCAAGGTTTCCGAGCCCGTCCGAGACAGCGACGGTGTTTCGTTGCTCCTCGTGACCCAGGCGACGACGGGTCCGAAGGATCGCGCACGACTGATGGCGATGCGACGCTACGAAGTCGGCGCGTGGCTACGCGATCTCGTCGATCGCGCGGGCATCGAGTTCCACGCACTTCCCGTGCAATGACCGTGACGTGAGCCGTTCGAGTACCGAAGGAGAGAAGCGATGACACAGAAGGGCCCGTGGCCGGGACGATTCGTCTGGCACGACTTGATGACGACCGACGCCGCGAAATCGAAGGACTTCTACTGCAGCCTCTTCGATTGGACGATCGACGAGCGACCGATGCCCGGCTTCACGTATCACATGATCGTTGCCGGCGACGGCGGCATCGGAGGCATCGTCGAGGAAAAGGCGATTCCGATGAGCCACTGGATGCACTACGTCGCGACACTCGACATCGATGCATCGGTCGCGCGCTGCAAGGAACTCGGGGGAAGCGTCTGTATCGGCCCCGCGGACATCCCGCAGACCGGAAAGTTCGCCGTCGTCTCGGATCCCCAAGGTGGCTACTTCTCGCTCTTCGAAGGCCTTCCCGAGTCGCCCGGTGTCGATCCCGATGCACCGTGCGTGGGACGCGTGTGTTGGAACGAGCTGCTGACGACGGACGACGGCGGCGCGCAGTCGTTCTACTCGGCCATGTTCGACTGGCAGGACGCCCCCCGGGACCTCGGTCCGATGGGGACCTATCACGTCCAGACGCTCGGCGACGCGCAGGTCGCGGGCATCATGAAGAACCCCGCGCCCGGCCTCCCGACGTATTGGGTGCCCTACTTCTTCGTCAGCGACCTCGAAGCGAGCACGAAGCGCGCGAAGGGTCTCGGGGCGACCTGCCACGTCGAACTCATGCCGATCGAAGGCGTGGGTCGCTTCTCGATGCTGCAGGACACACTCGGCGCGTGTTTCGCACTGTTCGCCACGCCGTGACGCGAACGCGGATCGCGGTCGCCGTTCAGTAGACGACGGCCTTTGCCCCGTCGGGCGAGCCGACTCGGAGTTCGGTTCCGAGTGAGGAGAGCGCTCGCGGCAGCATGCCGAGCGCGTGCACGATGGCACCACCCGGAACGGCGTAGGCACTCGTCACGCGTCCTGCTTCGAGGTCGTCCTCGTCGTAGAGCAGCGTGCCGTGTGCAGGTGCCTCCGCGGACTCGACGCGCAATCGGCACAACTGGCGGTTGACGTGACCGTAGGTGCGAATGCGGGCAACGATCTCCTGCCCTGGATAGCACCCCTTCGATCCATCGCATGCATCCTCGAGGCCGACTTCCAATGGAATCGTCTTGTCGTCGGCATCGAGGCCGTACCAGGGCACACCCGCGTCGATACGCAGTGCGTGCCAGTCCTGCATGTCCCCCATGGGCTTCGAAGGGAGGGCATCTTGCGGCAGCCACTGCCTGCGCCCCGTCTCACCGAAGGACGACGACCAGATCTCGTAGCTGCCGTCCGCCGACCCAGTCACCCCGAACCCCGGGGTCTTCACGACGACATCGGGTCCGAACGCGCCGACGCCATGCAGCGGCAGGACTCGGACACGCACGTCCTCGGCGAAGACGTAGCGGTCGATGCGCTCGACGAGGTCCGTGGCCCGATCGCGGCCGACTTCGAGGAGGAACCGGTCTCCCGCGGCGCGGAACACCTCGAAGAACGCGAGCAACTTGCCCTTGCCGGACAGAATCGTGGCCCGGGCTCCGGACCCGACGCCGAGATTCACGACGTCCTGACTCGTCACACGCTGGAGTAGATCCGCCGCGTCGGCCCCTTCGACCTCGACGAGGGCGAGGCCGTCGAGCGCGAGCATGCAGGACGACGCGCGACAAGCCCCATGAATCGACACCCGTGAGTCTTCGCTCATCGGACCGTCCTCACCGTGCGTAACGTCACCATGCGAATGGACTTCTGTCGCCAATCGACGGCCCGATCCCTCGCTTGCAACGAGCCGGGCGCGTGGCCCATCGAACCAAGGAATCTCATTGTGTCTCCATATCGCACTGAAATTGTCCGATTTCTCTGGATGCCAAGCTCGAAAGAGTACCGATTCAGTGCTAGTTTCGACACGTCCGATTTCCAGAAGCATGCTGCGTTTCTCCAAGAAAGCCGACTACGCGATCCTGCTGCTCTCCCACCTCGCCCGACATCGGATCGGACAGAGCATCGGGCGGGGCGTCGAACGCGCGGAGAGTGAGGATCCGGCGCCGCAGAGTGCACAAGACCTCGCGAGTGAAACGGGACTGAGCCCGTCGCTCACGGCCAACATCCTCAAGGACTTTGCCCGCAGCGGCATCCTCGCGTCGGTGCGGGGCGCCGGCGGCGGCTATCGACTCGAGCGCGACCCTCAGCTCTTGTCGCTGCGCGAAATCCTCGAGGTCGTCGACGGACCGGTAGGACTCGTCGACTGCTCCGAGACGGCTCCCACCGGCATCGCCGACGACACGAGCGCCGGCCCCGGTTGCTGCCACGTGGACAGCTGCCCATCGCGTCGGCCGCTGCTCGCGCTCCAAGAGCGCATCTCGGACATGCTCGACACGATTCCACTCTACGACCTGGTCGTCCACAGACACGCCGCGTCGTGCTCGACGCAATCGTCCGGCCTCACGGCCGGCACTTCCGGTTCTCTTCCACACAACGTTTGAAGTACGTTCGCCAATGAACAACGACGTCCAACTTCCGATCTACTTGGACAACAGCGCGACGACGCCTTGCGACCCTCGCGTCGTCGACGCGATGCTGCCCTGGTTCACTCAGCGACCCGGCAACGCAGCGAGCCGCTCGCACGTCTTCGGCTGGGAGGCCGAAGAGGCGGTCAACGTCGCCCGCAAGCAAGTAGCCGATTTGATCGGCGCATCGCCGAAAGAGGTCCTCTTCTTGTCCGGCGCGACCGAGAGCGACAACCTCGCGATCAAGGGCGCTGCGCACATGTATGCGAAGAAGGGGAAGCACATCATCTCCTGCCCGACCGAGCACAAGGCGGTGATCGATACGTGCAAGCGCCTCGAGACCGACGGCTACGAAGTGACGTGGTTGCCCGTCGACGGTGACGGCAGGATTTCGCTCGGAGACCTCGCGGAAGCGATTCGCGACGACACGATCCTCGTGACGCTCATGGCGGCCAACAACGAGATCGGTACGCTGCACGACATCGCCGCGATCGGCGCGCTCTGCCACGACAAGGGTGTGCTCTTCCACTGCGATGCGACCCAGGCGATCGGCAAAGTCGACATCGACGTCGAAGCGATGCAGATCGACCTGCTTTCGATGACCGCGCACAAGATCTACGGGCCCAAAGGCTGCGGCGCGCTGTACGTGCGCCGGCGCAACCCGCGTGTGCGTCTCACGCCTCTCATCGACGGCGGCGGTCACGAGCGCGGTATGCGATCGGGCACCCTCAACGTCCCCGGGATCGTAGGCCTCGGCAAGGCGTGCGCGATCCTCAGCGACGAGATGCACCGTGATGTCGAGCATTGTCGCCGCCTTCGCGATCGCCTCGAAGCGAAGCTCACATCCGGGCTCGACCACGTGTCGATCAACGGAAGCGTCGAGCATCGACTGCCGAACCTGCTCAACATCTCCTTCGCTTACGTCGAAGGCGAATCGCTGCTCATGGGGATCAAGGACATCGCCGTGTCGTCGGGATCCGCCTGCACGTCGGCATCACTCGAGCCGAGCTACGTCCTTCGCGCGCTCGGTCTCGAAGACGAGCTGGCACACAGTTCGATCCGATTCAGCTTCGGCCGCTTCAACACCGAGGCCGAGGTCGACTACACCGCGGAGATCGTCGTCGCCGCAGTCCGCCGACTGCGCGAGATGTCTCCACTCTACGAAATGGTTCAGGAAGGCGTCGACCTGAGCAAAGTCCAGTGGCAAGCGCACTGAGGAAGATTCATGGCATACAGTGACAAGGTCATCGACCACTACAATCACCCGCGAAACGTCGGTTCACTCGACAAGTCGAGTGACAACGTCGGAACGGGCGTCGTCGGCGCACCCGAGTGTGGCGACGTCATGAAGCTCCAGATCGAAGTCGATCCCGCGACCGGCAAGATCATGGACGCGAAGTTCAAGACGTACGGATGCGGTTCTGCGA
>JAGQQW010000169.1 GCA_020426005.1 Planctomycetota bacterium
TGTTCGCACGTCAGGGTTCGCCTGCTCGTATCGAAGCGGTAGGGACCGACTTCGAAGACCGTCTGCTTGCATCCGAATTTGCGTCGTACCAGTGCGCGCGCGCGTGCAACGAGTTCGTCGAACTCGAACGGCTTGGCCAGGTAATCGTCGGCGCCAGCCTGCAGTCCTTCGATGCGTTCTGACGGCGTCCCGCGAGCAGAGAGCACGAGCACGTGAACGGGGTTCTCGCTCGCACGTAGCGCGCGCAACACGGATAGGCCGTCGAGCTTCGGCAGCATCAGGTCGAGGACGATGATGTCATACGAACTGCTCCGTGCCCAATCGAGGGCAGCCTTTCCGTCCCCTGCGACGTCGACACGAAACCCCGAACGTTCGAGACCGATACGCAAGGAGCGTTGGAGTCGCAGTGAATCCTCGACGAGCAGGAGTTTCATACGGTACAGCCTTCCGCCCCGAGCTTAGCCGTGCCTGAGGATCGCGCGGGCGAACACTCGGTTGCGCGGCGTTTCCCGAGGGTCTCAGTGCGGTCTCAGCGGCTTCGGTTGGGATCACGTGGCACACCGGACGTGCGTCTCGTTCTTCCTCCGTCAGCCTGTCGCTGACCGCACGATCCGGTGGATTCGTCCACATCAACGGAGCCACAGCAATGCTGTCCACGATCGTCGCTTCTTCCCTCGCCGCCCTCGCCGCGGCCTCGTTCCCACCCTCGCCGCGTCCCGCTCTGGTCCCGGTGGCCTTGCCGGTGCCTACCCCGAGTGTGCCCGCCACGCGACTGTGGATGGCCGGCGCGACTCTGCCGGGTCTCTGCGCACCGTGCACGCTCGCACCGGCGATGCCGGGCCTGTGCAGCGCACCTCGTGAAGACACGTGTTCGAAGGTGGCGGCAATCGCGATGCACGCGAGTCACACCGAAGCTGCCGCCGACTTCTTGGTGCAGATCGCGGCGCGGATCAGTTCGGGGTCGTCCTTCTGGAAGGCATACAAGGACAGCGAAGAAGCGTATCTCGACGCGATTCGCGAGGCCGGCAAGGTCTTCGATGCTCGGCTCCATGTCTGCAAGCTGGTCGGAGAAGCCGCCTACGATCCCGATCTGGATCCGAAAGACTTCTCGTCGACGGTCGATCACCCGTACTTCCCGCTGAAGCCCGGGCGCACTCTCGTCTATCGCAAGAAGACGAATGAGGGCGTCGAGGTGATCCGGGTCACGACCAAGAGCGAAACGATCGACATCGACGGCATCGAGTGCCGCATCATTCGCGATGTCGTCAAGCTCGATGGCGACTTGATCGAAGACACGTTCGATTGGTATGCGCAGGACAAGTGTGGGAACGTCTGGTACCTCGGCGAGATCGCGAAGAACTACGAGGACGGTCGCTTGCACGACCTCGATGGGTCTTGGACGAGCGGCGAAGATCAGGCCAAACCCGGCATCTTGATGCCGGCGAAGCCGAGCGTCGGTCTGGCATACCGTCAGGAGTACTATCTCGGCGTCGCGGAGGACCTCGCGCGCGTCGTGCGGACCGACGCGAAGGTGACGACCCAGTACGGCACGTTCGAGAACTGCATCGAGACCGAAGACTGGACGCCGCTCGAACCAGGATCGTTCGAGCGTAAGTTCTACGCACGGGGGATCGGCTTCGTCTACGGCAAGAGTTCGAGCGGCGACACGGTCGAACTCGTGCGGATTCGCGAATAGCAGCGTGTTGAAAAAGTCGGGCACGCGTCGAGTGAGTGATTTCACCGACCCGGTGGCTCACGAAAACGTAGGCGAATCGTCGATTCGGCGAGGCTTTCGGGAGCTGGCGGGGCGGTGAAGGTGCCCGCTCGGTGCCTGTCCGAATTTTTCAACACGCTGCTAGAATCGAAGACCCACCGCACTGCGGCGCAGCCCGAATCGGCGCTGTGCCGCGTCGTTTTCGATCGAGTGCACCCATGATGCGAACGCTCTTCTTCCTCGGACTCTGCGCCGCCATGTCGCCGCAGTCCATCGCGCAAACCCCGACGCTGATTCGGGACATCAATCTGACTTCGTACAGCCCGAACAGTAGTCACCCGTCGAACGGCAGACAGGATCTGCGCTCGTTCTTGACGGTCGGGTCGAATGCCTACTTCGTGGCCAACGATGGCACCCACGGTTTCGAGTTGTGGAAAACCGACGGTACGGAGAGTGGCACCGTCCTCGTCAAAGACATCAACCCTGGCGACTCGCCCGCGAACATTCGCGATTTGACCGCCTTGGGTTCGACGCTCTTCTTTTCGGCGGACGATGGTGTCCACGGTCAAGAGCTCTGGATGTCGGACGGCACCGATGCAGGCACGGTTCTCGTCAAGGACATTCGTCCGGGCTCGGTCGGTAGTGGGGTGATCCACGTCACGGCGTTGTCGGGAACGACCACGGGAGATCGTGTGATCTTCTCGGCGAACGATGGTGTGTTCGGTATCGAGTGCTGGGTGTCGGACGGTACCAGCGTCGGCACGACGTTGCTCGCGGACGTGCGGGCAGGCGCTCTCAGTAGTAGCCCATACGTGTATTACGCGACCGGCACGGGAACGATGTTGTTTACGGCGTTCGACGACAGCCATGGCGGCGAACTGTGGATCACGGATGGTACCACTGCAGGGACGAGTCTCCTCAAGGACATCGCCACGGGTACGGTCAGTTCGGCTCCCAACGAGTTCCATCGCGTCGGAAGCAGGATCCTCTTTCGTGCATCGGACGCTTCGAACGGTCAGGAACTCTGGGTGACGGATGGCACGACGGGCGGAACGACCCTCGTCAAGGACATCCGGCCAGGGTCGTTCGGCAGTTCGCTCGATCTCGGTCTCGCCGCGGTCTATGGCGGAAGTCTCTACTTCCAGGCTTCGGACGGAGCTTCTGGTGCCGAGCTTTGGAAGTCGGACGGGACTGCCGCCGGAACGGTCCTTGTCAGGGACATCTCGCCGGGGACGAACAGCTCGTATCCGAACTGGTTCGCGGAGTCGGGAGGCACGCTGTTTTTCTCGGCGGGAGATCTCCTGACTGGCACCGAGCTCTGGAAGACCGACGGGACGGCAGCCGGTACGGTTCTCGTCAAGGACATCGTGGTGGGCGGCTCGAGCAGTACGCCGATGTACATGACCGACTTCGGTGGGGTCCTGTTGTTCTCGGCACTCACCTTGACGGAAGGGCGCGAACTCTTCCGGTCGGACGGAACCGAGGCCGGTACGCAACAGGTCGTCGATCTCTGGGGCGGGATTCGCAACAGCAGTTCGCCATCGTACTTGACGGTATTCGGCACCGAGATCTTGATGGCCGCCGGCGGGACGACCGTGGGGAACGAATTGTTCGCTACCGACGGGACCGCGGCTGGCACGCGAATCGTCAAGGACGTGTATTCCGGTGGGCCACGGACGAACAGCTCGGAGGCCGCCGGCTTCGTGACGGCGCTCGACCACACGTATTTCTCAGCCACGGATGGCGTGCATGGCACCGAGTTGTGGCGCACGGGCGGGGACGCAGCGACGACGACGATGGTCGCGGACATTGCCTCGGGTGCGTCGTCGAGTTCGCCGACGGACATGGTCTACTTCGATGGCCATGTATGGTTCGCCGCACAAGATGACTTGCACGGGCGCGAGCTATGGAAGACCGACGGCACGGCCGCAGGCACGATGCTCGTCAAGGACATCGTGCCAGGCGCGACTTCGAGTTCGCCCGCTCACCTCGCCGTCTACCATGGCCGACTCTACTTTGCCGCCACGACTGCTGCGCACGGCACGGAGCTGTGGGTCAGTGATGGCACGGCCGCGGGCACTGTGCTCTTCAAGGACATCGAGCCGGGTATCGCATCGAGTGCGCCGATGGAACTCTGCGTCGCCGGCGACAAGCTCTTCCTGAGTGCAAAGCAAGTCGCGATCGGTCGAGAGCTCTTCGCGACGGACGGCACGGTCGCCGGCACGACGCTCGTTGCCGACATCAACTCGGGCAAGTACGACGCAACGCCCACGTGGCTCGTTGGATGGCGAGGGAAGTGTTACTTCAACGCGAAGCGGAATGGGGAGGGCAACGAGCTCTGGATGTCGGACGGTACGAACGCTGGCACGGTCCTCATCAAGGACATCTTGCCCGGCAGCCTCGCGGGCAACCCGCGGCATCTCGGTGCCGCCGACCAGGCCGTCTTCTTCGACGCCAATGACGGCGTGCATGGTGTCGAGCTGTGGAAGACCGATGGAACGACGGCTGGCACGGTTCTCGTCAAAGACCTCGAGTTCGGACGGTTGGGGTCCGGGATCCACATGCTTCCCGGCATCGTCAACCTCGGGTCCCGAGTCGTGTTCGGGGCGTATGGTCCGTTGGACACCGGGGTCGAATTGTGGGTGAGCGATGGCACGGATGCGGGCACGCAGTTGGTTGCGGACCTCGCGATTGGCACGAAAAGCAGCAACCCGACCGATGGCGCCGTACTCGCCGGTAGGTTCGTCTTCAATGCATGGACGGACATCACGGATCGGGAGCCGTTCGTCTGGTCACCGGGCTTCGCGACGTCCGAGCCCTTCGGCGAAGGCTGCGCTCCGAGCTTCCCGTCGCTCGAGTCGACCGCGCCAGAACTCGGCGGAACCGCTCGATTGTCCGGGCGTGGTTACGGCAGCAATCCTGGCGTGCTGTTCTTCAATGCACCCACGACACCGCACGCCCTACTCGGTTGCACGGACTACGTCGACATCACGACTGCGTTCTTCATCGCGCCGGTGATCGGGCCGCAGTTCTCGTATCCGTACTCGATTCCTCGGGACACCACCTTGCTGGGCATCCGAGTGTTTTGGCAGGGGTGGTTCGTGACCGTTCCGTCGCTGTTCCCACTGCAGGCGACGAACGCCGTCGAGTGGGTCGTGGGGCAATGACCCTCGATCGTGCAGAAGTGCAACAAGCTGAGTTTCTCGAGGACGAACTGAGCGGCCATGCGTGAGTTGCTCGAGCGTCGTTACCGCAAGAACGACCGGGAGTAGGAAGGACGCCATGCTGCTCTCCGCCCGACTCCTCTCTGTGGGGCTGCTCGCCGTATTGACGGCCGAGGCCATCACGCAAACCCCGACGTTGATTCGCGACATTGACACGGCTCGTCGTGCATGGAGCAGTGCCCCGAGCAACGCGTGTCATGGTGAAGGAAATCACGTTGCCCGAGGGTTCGTGACCATCGGCTCTTCCTGTTATTTCGTCGCCGACGACGGGAACTCGGGTCAGGAATTATGGAAGTCGGACGGTACGGCAGCAGGCACATTGCTCCTTCGCGACATTCGCCCAGGGCTCGCGAGTTCGAATGTCAACTTCCTGGCTGCAAATGGCAACGCCCTCTACTTCAGTGCGGATGACGGCGTTCACGGAGCAGAACTCTGGAAGACCGACGGAAGTTCGGCCGGTACTGTCCTCGTCAAAGACATCCATCCAGGTCAAGTCGGCAGCGCCCCGACCGATATCGTTCCGTTGGCTGGAGGCGTCGTCTTCGCTGCTGATGATGGACTTCACGGTGTCGAAGTGTGGGCCTCGGATGGGACTGCGAACGGCACTCTGCTCGTCGCCGACATTCGAACGGGCATCGCGAACAGCAGTTGGCCGAGGCACTTCTGCCGCCTAGGTTCGACTCGAGTCGTATTCCAAGCGTACGAGCCATCGAGTGGATTCGAACTCTGGTCGACCGATGGAACGGCGACGGGCACGATGCTCGTGAAGGACATCTGGCCGGGCGGCGACGGTTCTTATCCGAACCACTTCACGCGTATCGGCAACAAGATTCTCTTCGGTGCCGCGGACGGCTCCGCGACGGGTGAAGAACTCTGGTCGACCGATGGCACGAGCGCGGGAACCACGCTCGTGAAAGACATCAAACCGGGTGGACCGAGTGGACGACCTGACCTCTTCCACAGCATGGTTCATGGTGGCAGTGTCTACTTCACGGCTCTTACTGCGGCGACCGGTTTCGAACTGTGGAAGTCGGACGGTACGACGGCGGGAACGGTGCTCGTCAAGGACATCGATCCGGGTCCGTCAGGCTCGCTTCCGGCGTGGTACGCGGTCGTCGGTTCTTCCCTCTACTTCGCTGCGAACAACACGGTGAGTGGTCGCGAACTCTGGAAGACCGACGGCACCGCCGCGGGCACCGTCCTGGTCGCGGATCTCGATTCCGGTCCGGCGAGCAGTGCTCCTTCGAACCTGATCGAATTCGGCGGCAAGCTGTATCTAGCTGCCCATCAATCGATGACCGGTCGAGAGCTCTTCGTCACGGACGGCACAGCGAGCGGCACGAAGCAAGTTCTCGATCTGTGGCCTGGTCCGGAGAGTAGCTCTCCTGACTTCCTCACGGTGCTCGGTTCGAAGGTCGTCTTGCGCGCGGACGACGGTCCCGTTTCGGGTGCCGAACTCTTCGAGACGGATGGGACTTCCGTCGGAACGGTCTTGGTCAAGGACATTCACCTCGGCACGACGACCGCGAGTTCTTCTCCCGGTTCGTTCGCAACCAATGGACCATGGACGTACTTCTCGGCCTCCGATGGCATTCATGGTTTCGAACTCTGGCGAACAGACGGTACGAATGCCGGGACGTCGATGGTGGCGGACATCCATCCAGGTGCTTCGTCGAGTTCGCCCACCGATATCGTCAGATTCCAGAACGACGTCTACTTCGCTGCCACGAGCGCGACATTCGGGCGTGAGCTCTGGAAGAGCGACGGAACCGCGCGCGGAACGGTGCTCGTGAAGGACGTGTTCGCTGGCGCTGCGTCGAGCGACCCTGCATTTCTGACGGTGTTTCGGGACAAGCTCTACTTCCGGGCGTTCGATCCCACGCATGGAGCCGAACTCTGGGCATCGAACGGCACCGCGAGCGGGACGGTGCTCTTCCAGGACATCGAACTCGGCTCCGTATCGAGCGAACCAGCCAGCCTTTGCGTTGCCGGCGGCAGACTGTTCATGCGAGCCTTTTCGAGGCTGTATGGGGAGGAGCTGTATGTCAGCGATGGGACGATTTCCGGTTCCAGCTTCCTCGACGTGATGACGGGGCCAGAGTCTGGCCGGCCGGCACACCTCGTCGCCTGGCAGGACCAGTGCTACTTCAGCGCGAACGACGCGAGCCTCGGGCGCGAACTCTTCGTGTCGGATGGGACGAGCAGTGGCACGAAACTCGTCGCGGACATCTTCCGAGGCGGGGGCGACGGCGGACCGACAGGGCTGACCGCCACGGATCGCGCGATTTTCTTTGCGGCATTCGAGCCGACTACGGGCAACGAACTCTGGATGTCCGACGGGACGAATACCGGCACGGTGCTCGTCAAGGATATCCATCCGGGGCCTTCGGCAGCGCACGTGCAGCTCTTCGCAGGCTCCGTGCGTTTCGGTCGGTTCGTCGTGTTTTCTGCAGATGACGGTGTCCATGGCAAGGAGCTGTGGATGAGCAACGGCACGGCGAGCGGGACGATGCTCGTCGCCGATTTGGTACCGGGCCTACGGAGTTCCGATCCTTCGTCAGCGGCGATCTGCGGCGGAAGGCTCGTCTTCGGTGCGAAGTCTCTTGGTGTTGGCAGCGAGCCGCACGTCTGGGCGCCGAGTCTTGCGTCGTCGCAGCGCTTTGGAGAAGGATGCTCCCCGGTCTTTCCGACACTCGAGTCGACGGCGCCCGTGCTGAACACGTTCACGACGCTGAGCGGTCATGGCGTCGGAAGCCAGCCAGGCGCACTGTTCTTGAACGGGCCAGCCGCTCCAAAGAAGTTCGTGTTGTGCGACGACTACGTCGACGTGATGTCGGCTGTCTTCGTGGCTCCGGTCGTCGGTTCGAGCTTCCGCTCCTCTGTCGGTATTCCGCCGAGTTCGAGCCTCGTCGGACTGCGACTGTATTGGCAGGCTTGGTTCGCTCCAACTGGTTCGGTTCCGATCCAGTCGACGAACGGCGTCGAGTGGGTCGTGGGGCTGTGACCTGAGCCTTGCCCGCTCCTGGAAGATCCGCGCGACGCACTCGAATGTGAAGGGAGACAGAATGATTGTCGTGACTCGATGTATCGTGTGGTGTTGTTTCGCCATATTGAGTGGCATCTCCACGAGGGTTGTCGCGCAAGCGTCGACCTTGCTCGCGGACATTCGTGCAGCTCGGATTCCTGACGACAGTCGTATCGCGACCGGCCGCGGTTATCAGGGCTTGGGCGGTCGGGACTTCGTGACGGTCGGTTCGACGGTCTACTTCGTGGCGTCGGATGGCGTGACCGGGCAAGAGCTGTGGAAGTCCGACGGAACGACGAACGGAACGGTCCTCGTGCGCGACATCCATCGCGGTCCGAATGGCTCGTTCATCCGTGAACTGACCGCAGTCGGTTCTTCCGTGTATTTCGTCGCGACGGACGGTTTCCACGGTGACGAGCTCTGGAAGTCGGATGGCACCGCTGCGGGCACGGTCCTCGTGAAGGACATCCAACCTGGCACGAGCGGCAGTCTTCCCATGGAGGTCGTCGAGTTCGGAAGCGGTGTCGCGTTTGCAGCTGATGACGGAGTTCACGGTTACGAACTCTGGGTGTCGGACGGGACGGACGCAGGTACGTTCCTCGTTCGTGACCTCATCCCCGGTGCCAACGCTGGGCGCCCATCGTCGATCTATCCGTGGAAGGCGAACACGATGCTGTTTACTGCTTACAGCACGGTTGGTCGTGAAGCGTGGATCTCCGACGGCACGACAGCGGGCACGCGCGTGCTCCATGACATCTACCCGGGAACGTTCAGTTCGGCGCCGTCGGGCTTCCAGAGTCTTGGCAACGTCGTGGCCTTCGTGGCGCAGGATGGGGTGCACGGGGAAGAACCGTGGGTCACGGACGGAACGAGCAGCGGCACGAAACTGCTCCGCGACGTCAATCCCGGTGTGCTTGGCAGCCGAGTCGGTCGACTCAGCTCGCTGTTTCGCGGAAGCGTCTACTTCAAGGCAACGGATGGTGTGAACGGTGAGGAGCTCTGGAAGACGGACGGCACGGCTTCTGGGACCGTCCTCGTCAAAGACATCGCCACCGGCATGTATGGCTCCTTACCGGACTGGTTCACGATCGTCGGATCGACTCTGTACTTCTCGGCCGCGGACGCGGGCGGCACGGAACTCTGGAAAACCGACGGCACGACGAACGGCACGGTGCTCGTCAAAGACATCCGCCCGGGTCTCGAAAGCAGCCGACCTGAGTTCCTGGTCCGTTCGGGCAGCCTGGTCCTCTTCGCCTGTGACGACGGAGGGGGCTTGGGGCGCGAGCTCTTCGTCTCGGACGGAACCGCAGCCGGAACCCGGGTCGTGACCGATATCGCGCCCGGCGCATCGAACAGTGCACCGTCGTTCCTCACGGCGCTCGGGTCCAAAGTTGTCTTTCGTGCCGACGACATCAGCGGCGTCGGGGAAGAACTCTTCGAGACGGACGGTACGACCGCGGGGACGCAGCTGCTGAAAGACATCGACCCGATGTACACGACCCCGAGTTCTTCGCCGCAAGACTTCGTGACCGTTGGCGATTGGACGTTCTTCGCGGCGGACGGTGTCGTTGGCTTTGGGAACGAACTCTGGAAGACCGACGGCACGCGCGCCGGGACTTCGCTCGTCGCCACCGTCGTGCCGATTCACAACTCGAACGAACGTCCTACGGCCGCCCGCTATGCGAACGAACTCTACTTTTGCGCATCGGACTCGACGCACGGCTACGAACTCTGGAAGAGCGACGGGACGGCCGCGGGCACGCGTCTCGTCAAGGACATTCGTCCAGGAACAGCGTCGAGCACACCTACCGATCTCACGGTCTACAACGGCAAGCTGTACTTCGCCGCGGACGATGGGGTGACGGGATGCGAACTCTGGGTGAGCGACGGCACCGACGCGGGGACGGTCCTCCTCAAGGACATCCTTCCCGGCATTGGCTTCAGTTGTCCGAGTCACTTTTGTGTCGCAGATGGCCTTCTCTTCCTGAGCGCCACAGATTCGAACGTCGGCCGCGAACTCTATCGCTGTGATGGAACCGCGGCGGGCACGGTACTCGTGCAGGACATTCAACCTGGCGGCAGGTCGAGCGATCAGGAAGGTCTCGTTGCGTGGCGCGGCAAGTGCTACTTCGGTGCGCTCCGGGGTGACGTCGGGCGTGAGCTGTGGGTTTCGGACGGGACTTCCGCAGGAACGACCTTCGTCAAGGACATCAACCCGGGACAAGACAACCACAGCGCACCGAAGTTCCTCGTCGCTGCGGACGATGCGGTGTACTTCTCCGCCGACGATGGGCTCCACGGGCCTGAACTCTGGAAGAGCGACGGCACGGTTACAGGAACGGTCCTCGTGAAGGACGTCCTGCCTGGCGTATCGGGCTCGAATCCGATCTTGTTGCCGAGACTCGTGACGTTCGGCAATCACGTGGTCTTCCACGCGAGCATTTCTCGAGATACTCCCGATCTTTGGGTCAGCGACGGATCGGAAGCGGGAACGATACCCGTCGCGGAGACCTATGACTTATCGGTCGGCACGATGACGCAATACGGAGCCATCCGTTCAGGACAACTGATCTTCAACGGATTCACTCCGGTCGAGGGTCGCGAGGTGCATGCGTGGACTCCGGGCTTCGCGACGTCGAATGTCTTCGGTGAGGGGTGTGGGCCGGCGTTTCCCACGCTCGAAACGACGGCCCCGGTTCTCGGCGGCGTTTCGCGTCTCTCCGGTCGTGGCCATGGCAACCATCCGGGCGTGGTCCTGCTCAATCAGCCCACAAAGCCGGCGCCGCTGCTCGGCTGCAATGACTATGTCGATGTGGCGACGGCCATCGTCGCTGCACCCGTTGCGGGTGTGCGCTATCAGTCGACGATCTCGATACCGAACACGACGAACGTGCTCGGCATGCGCCTCTTCTTGCAGGCGTGGTTCGTGACCGTGCCTGGCTTGTTCCCGCTGCAGGCGACGAACGGCGTCGAGTGGGTCGTGGGGCAGTGATTCGACGGGATGGACCGAGGTTCGGAGTGGAAACGTACACCGGAAGTTGCTTGTGCACCGACATTCGTCTCGTTGCGACAGGTCCACCGTATCGGGTCGGGCTGTGTCACTGCCTCGATTGCCGGAAGCACCATGGCGCGCTGTTCTACGCGGCAGCGGTGTTCCCGGAAGCGGCCGTGACGATCGAGGGCTTGACGCGTGAGTACGCGGGACGACACTTCTGCCCGCGCTGCGGCTCGTCGGTGTTCGCACGAAGCGCGGACGAAGTCGAAGTCCACCTCGGAATCCTCGACGAACCGAGCCAACTTCGTCCGCAGTACGAGTGCTGGACCGTGCGTCGTGAATCGTGGCTACCGCGCTTTCCGCACGTGAAGGCACTACCGAGGAATCGAGAATGCGCGGGGCGCTCGGAGGAGTAGGTCGCTGCGGATCGCGACGCGCCAGGTGTTCACACGCGGAGTTTCCGAAACACACGAGGGTCGACCGCCGCGGCGCCGAGCATTCCTCCCCAGAGCGCGCCCGCGATGCCGGGCATCATCGCGTCTTGCCCCGACAGGTACAGGCCCGGGACTGGTGTCTTCGGTTGGAGCGCATCGGACATCACGCGGCGTGGAGTCGTTTCGACGCCGTAGAAGCCGCCGTTTTCGTGACCCGTGAACGCGGCGGTCGCGAGCGGTGTTCCGAGTTCGCAATGGACGACGAGTGGGGCGAGCGCGGGGAACTTCGCGTGGAAGAAGCCGAGGAGCTTGCTTTCGACATCCTTCTTGAACGCCGACCACTCCGACGGACGCTCCTCGGCGCCGCCGTTCGCGAAGTCCACGACCGACGACCAATCGGCCCAGACCATCGCTTCGCCCGTGTGTCGGTTCGAGGGGCCTGGCTCGTGGGCCGGGTCCTTGAGGCTCGGGAACGAGACGAACAACATCGGCAGCGGTTCGTCCGCGCCACCGGACCAGATCCCGGTGTCCGTGTCCCAGCTGTCGTAGAACCAGTGATTCGACTTCGTCGCTCCGTACCGCGCGATGTCGCCTTCGAAGCCGAGGAAGATCTGGAAGTGACAGATGGAGGGGCGGAAGGTCAGTACCTCGCGAGCCCAATCCTGATCGGCGAACTCCGGAAGCAGCAGACGCTTGACGGTTTCGCGAGCTCCGATCGCCGACACGACATGCGGCGCGCGGAACGTTTTGCCGGTGCTCGTGCGCACGCCGACGGCGTGCCCATCGTCCATCAGGATCGAGCGCACCGGCGTGCTCGCGCGCGCGCTTCCGCCCGCAGCTTCGA
>JAGQQW010000170.1 GCA_020426005.1 Planctomycetota bacterium
GCCGCGCGACCGACGGGTGCCGCGCGGCCGTCGCCGGGTCGCGACGGAATCACACGTTCAGCAGGCCTTCGCGGATCGCCAGCCGCGCCAGCTCCGCGGCGCAGTGGCAGTCGAGCTTGCGCTGCAGGTTCTCGCGGTGCTTCTTCACGGTGCTCAGCGACACGTGCAGCTCGGCGGCAACCTCTTTGTTGGCTTTCCCGATCGCGATGAGTTGCAAGACTTCACGTTCGCGCGCGGTCAACGATTCGAGCGGAGACATCGCGATCGGATCTTCACTACGTAGACTCTCGACGAGCGCACCGGCGACTTTCGGCGAGACGTAACTGTCCCCTTTGCGAACGGCATCGATCGCGAACAAGAACTCATCGGCATTCGAGTTCTTCGTGACGTATCCGTCCGCACCCGCCTTGAGCGCCTGCCGCACGAATTGAAAGCCCTGGTGATGCGAAGCCATGAGCACCTTGGTACTCGGCGAGGCGGCTTTGATCGGCGAGATCGCGTCGACCCCCGACAAGCCGGGCATCGTGATATCCATGACGACGACGTCGGGCTTGATGTTGCGGACTTCTCGAACCGCTTCGCGCGCATCCGAATTTTCGCCGACGACTTCGATACCGGGCTTCTGTTCGAGCAGCGCTCGAAAACCGGCTCGGACGAGCGAGCCGTCCTCGACGAGGTAGATCGAGACCGGCGTATGGTCACTCGATGGTTCGTCGTAGCTCATCGTTGGAGGCCTCCGACCTCTCAGGATGTAGCCGGATGATAGCACCATCCCACGCGCATCGCGCGCTCACGATGTCGCGTGTTCGCGAACGAATTGTTCGAGGGTCTTCGATCCCGATGCGAACACGCGTTCTCGCAGTTCCATCACGAGGCCGATTCCGAGGCCGCGCGTGATCGCCACCCACTCGAGCGCCGAGAGGAGTTCGAGCACGGTCGTCGGCCGTGGGCTCGACGCGAGGACGTCGGCGAGCAGCTGCTCCTGGATCGCGAACACGGTTCCGTGCTTCGAGCCGGGGATCAAGATCGATGCCAGACTTGCGGCCAAATCGTCCATACTGTCTGCCCTATCGCGCCTGTCCCCGGCGGGCTTGTCCGTCGGCGGGCTCGTCCCTCGACGGGCTTGTCCCCGGCGAGACTTCCGCGTTCAAGCTACGCCGTCGTCCGTATCTGCAATCCTGGGCCCTCTTGCGGCTTTTGAGGGGTTCCAAGGGCGGAGCCGGTGTACACCTGGAGCGGGCACCATGGATGTCAACGAACTGGACTCGATTCGCCACGACCTCGGCAACGTCCTGACTGCACTGCGGAGCGGCTGCCTGCTGATCGAATCGAGCCTCGGCAAACGATCCCGCGAGGAGAGCGACTCCGAGACCCGTGAACTCATCGAGGAAATGCGCGCACGCATCGAAGCGGGCGCCGCGCTCGTCGAGCGCCTCCGGGTTTCCACGGGACACTAGGGATGTCGCCCCAGCGCTTCGTGCAACTTCGCGAACAACTCCTCGTTGGAGAACGGTTTGGCCAGGGACCGAGCCGATGGATCGAGACGCCCCCGCGCCACAAGATCTTCGTGCGGGAACGCGGACATGAAGAGCGCCGGCAGGCCCGGGACGAACGTGCGTGCGGCTTCGACGAGTTCGGGGCCGCTCATGCCGGGCAGGATCACGTCCGTGAGCACGACGTCGATCTCGTCCCCGCGTTCCCGTAACACGTCGAGAGCTTCGTTCGGATTCGACGCGCCGATCACCGAGTAGTCGCGTTCGGTAAGCACGTGCTCGATACCGCGGCGCACGAGCTTCTCGTCTTCGAC
Organism: Planctomycetota bacterium; assembly: GCA_020426005.1. Lineage (GTDB taxonomy): Bacteria > Planctomycetota > UBA1135 > UBA1135 > JACKHW01. Next base: position 1,808 of record JAGQQW010000170.1, read on the forward strand.
GACGAGAATCGTGGCCCCCCCGGTCGTCTCGACCTCGGGTTTTGCCGTGTCGGTCCGGCTTTCTTCCGTGCTGCCCATCGTTGCAGGCAGGTAGACACTCGCCGTCGTTCCGATGCCGATTCGACTCTCGAGTCTCAAGAAGCCGCCCCAGTTCCGAAGCATGTTCGTGACGGTGCTGAGGCCGAGCCCCGTACCTTCGCCAGGGCCCTTCGTCGTGAAGAACGCTTCCTCGGCTCGACGAAGCGTCGACTCATCCATACCGATACCGGTGTCCTCGACAGAGAACACGACGAAGCTACCAGGATCACGATCGCTGCCAACGCGCTGAAGCTCGTCGCGGCTCAGCTCCTCCACGGCGCAGGACAGAGTGAGCGTTCCACCGTTCGGCATCGCGTCCCGTGCGTTGATCACGAGATTGAGTAGCGCTTGCTCGAGCATCGCGGCATCGGCAACGACGTTCTTGCCGGCTGTCCGGCAGGATACGGACACCTTGATGTCCTCGCCGAGGTAGCGCCGGATCATTGGCTCCGCTTCCCGGATCACGATCTCGGGCGCAATCGGACGAAGTTGCGCGGAGTCGCTGCGGCTGTAGTCGAGCAAGCGACGCGTCACGGAGGCCCCACGCCTCACTTCTTGCTGGATCTCCGTCAGGATCGTCATCGCGGGATGGCCTTCGTCGAGACTCTTCGTCGCGATGCGCAGACCGCCGAGCACGCCTGCGAGCAGGTTGTTGAAGTCGTGCGCCACTCCAGCAGACAGCCGCGCAACGGCTTCCATCTTTTGGGCACGAACGTACTCGGCATGCACGCGGTTCTGCTCGGTGAGGTCGCGCACGATGCCCGAGAACTTCCTCTTGCCGTCCACGACCAGTTCGCTGATCCCTAGGTCGATGGGGAAGATCGTGCCGTCCTTCTTCTTCGCCATGACCTCACGGCCGATCCCGAGGATCTTCGGCTCGCGTGTCCGGAGATAGGTCGCGATGTACTTCGCATGCTGCTCGCGATGCGGCGAAGGCATGAGCAGACTGATGTTCTGTCCTACCACTTCTTCCACGGAATACCCGAACATCGCCTCTGCAGCCGGATTGAACGACTCGATCGTGCCCTCGTGATCGATCGAGACGAGGGCATCGATCGCGTGGTCCACGATCGCGCGCAGGCGCGCTTCGCGATCTCGCAGCTCTTCCATCATCACTTTCTTGTCCGTGATGAGTTCTGCAAAGAGCACGATGCCGCCGATCCTCCCTGCCGCATCACGCCAGGGTCGGCACTCCCATTCGACCCACTCCCGCCGTCCGTCCGGCTGGATGATGAGATCCTCGTCGCATCGCATGATCTGGCCCGCGAGGCACTGCCTGTGCACGGCTTTCCAACGCTCGGGAAGATCCGGCACGATGTCGTAGTACACCGAGCCGATCACATCGCGATCCTCGAGGCGACTGTCCTCGAGCCAACGCTGGCTCGCGACGAGGCATCGCATCTCCCGGTCGAACATGGCGACCGCAGCGGGTGCGTGGCGCACGAACAAGCGAAGTCGCTCCTCACTATCTCGAAGCGACTCTTCGGCACGAACGCGTTCGATCGCGGGAAACAGTCGCACGGCAACCTCGAGCAGCAAACGTCGCTCGCCATCGTTCCAGACCCGCGGTCGTCGACTGCTCAAGACGAGCACCATCTCGAGCCCGCGTACCGTGACACAAGGCTCCGTCAACACGGCGGCGATGTCGAGACGGCGGAGAGCATCTGCGTGCATCGAGGTTCGGGCGTCCGCCACGACATCCGACACGACGAAGCTCGACCCGGCTCGAATGGCATCGCGAGCGTCGCGCGAAACGAAGTCATCCGACGAGAAGCGAGAGGCCGACTCATCGACGAATCCATCGGGGTCGCGCCGTGCGTAGCGGAGTCGACTCGGATTGCCGTTCGCGTCGAAGTCCAAGAGCGCCGCATGGTCGACGTCGAAATGCTCTGCGAGAGACCGTAGCACCTCACGCACGAGCGCTCGACAGTCACGTTCACGCACGGTGTAGCCCTGCAGCCCTTGCAAGAACAACGCATCCTCTTCGGCCCGCTTGCGTTCGCTGATGTCCACGGCCACCGACGCAAGCCCGACGGCTTCTCCGGCTTCGTCCGTCAACAAGGACAGAGTTACGAGCGCAGGCTGTTTGTCCCCGTCGCGCGTCACATTCGCCGTTTCGACTGGAGGCACGACATCACCACGCGCACACCGTGCCATCAGGTCCTCGAACATCGCGTACTCGACACGTGGGAGCACGAGCTTGATCGACTTACCGACCAGTTCTTCGCGGGACCATCCGAGACGCGATTCAGCGGCACCATTGATGTCGACGATGTTGCCGGACAAATCCTTGATGAACGCGGGGTTCGGCGAGTTGGCGAAGAGTCGCGCCCAACGCTGGAGTTCTGTCCATCGAATCGACGATTCACGGACTCCCGGAATACGCGGCCTCGACTCGGCTCCGTCCGCTTCCGCGACTTCTTCGCCGACGATCGCCACGTACGAGTCGATCCACGCAGAAAGATCCGGATGCTCGTCGATCCGAGCCCGAATACTCACATCGATCACGAGGCTGCGATGCGTCTGAGTCCAGTAGTGCGCGTCGCGAACGAAGCCCAAGAGGTCGATCAGCGCATCATAGTGGCGCGCTCCGAGAGCACGTCGCAACTCGGCCTGCAGCTCGAGGAATGGTCCACGTTGCAGGAAGACCGGAATCAAGCATCGAAACACCACGGCCTCGTCGTCCTGCCGCGGCCACGTTCCTCCGGAATCGTCGAGTGATTGCAGCCACGCGAGGTTCTCTCGGAGTTCGGCGTCGCTCGGAACGGGTTGTTCCAGGAGGTCGACGATGTCCAGTGGCTCGACATGCGTCAGCATCGAAGCGGTACGCCATGCCAAGCAGTACGGCACGTCACAGAACCGCGACAGATAGGCGAACGCGCGCTCCGCGAACGAACGTGGAATCGGGCTATCGAGAACCGCTTCTTCCATCCGCCGCCACAATCGTGACATCACGGATGGCGAATCGCCCGCGATGTCGAAGAACGCCGGACACTCGCCCAGTCTCGCTTCGATCGCAGCTCGTACGCTATCGGTGGAGCCGAAGTCCTTACGGTCCACCCGAACCCTCGACTCGATGTCCGTGGTCGTCACTGCCCGAGCAATCGTTGTTCGCGCACTTGCGCATCATCCGATACACGGTGCTTCGCGCGACGCCCAACTCGCGCGCAGCGCGGCTGACATTGCCGCCGTGCGTCGCGAGGGTTCGACGCAAGACTTCGCATTCGATCTCGGCAAGGGATCCATCGCGTCGGATGCGACTCGTTGCTTCGGCCTCGACGCGCCCTCCCCGCATGATATCGGGCGGAAGATGCCGCGCTCGGATCAAGGGATCGTCGCCCGCTAGCAGCATTGCGATCTCGATCGTCGATTCGAGCTCACGCACGTTGCCGGGCCAAGCGTGCTGCGCGAAGTACGTCTCAACGTCTTCCGACAATCGTGGCACGGCGATGCCGCGACGACTGGCACGATCCGCCAACAGGTAGCGAGCCAGCGACACGATGTCCGTCCTGTCACGCAGCGGCGGCAAGGTGACCCGCGCGCCTTTCAAGCGATAGAACAGGTCTTGTCGAAACGCGCCGCTCGCAACCAAGGCCTCGACGTCGCGGCATGTCGCGCAGACGACACGAACATCCGCGAACCTCAAACTCGACTCGCCAACACGATAGTACTCACCCGTCTCGAGGAAGCGCAGCAACGATGCCTGCATCGCGAGCGGCATCTCGGCAACTTCGTCGAGGAACAGCGTGCCGCCGTTCGCGGCAGCGAGATGTCCCTCACGGCCGGCCTTGTCGGCACCGGTGAATGCAGCCGGCGCGTAGCCGAAGAGCTCGGACTCGAGAAGCGACGCGCTGATGGACCCACTGTTGAGCGCGATGAACGGCCCTCTCGCTCGATTGCTGGCCCGATGGATGCCCTGCGCGACCAGTTCTTTCCCGGCACCGGTTTCCGCGAGGAGCATCACCGGCAAGTCGGTCGTCGCGATGCGCCGGGCCCACTCGAGTTCTCGAAGAACACCGGAGTCCTGTACGAAGAAGTCCTCGAACGCATCGCGCGGTTTGCTCGGCTCGATGGTGAAGAGCGTCGATGTCACGGGCTCGAAGAACACGAGGACCGCGAGGTCGGCGCCGTCGGCACCGAGCAGTTCGAAACGCATTCGATGGTCCGGCACACGATGGTCGGTGAGCACGTCGATCGTCTCGCTCGATGTCGCGAACGAACGGAGCTGATCGAAGTCGAATCCGAACATCTCGCGGAACGGCGTACCGAGACTGCCCGAGATGTTCCGCGCGTCGAACATCCCGCGCGCGAGTCGATTCACGCGAGCGAGGCGCCCCGAGGCTTCGACGAGCGCGACCGGACAATCCATGCGCTCGAGGGACCGCGTCAGCAGACTCGACACGGACGCTCCCGCATGGCGATATGCATGGACGCGGACGATCTCTTCGAGCGCATGGGCTGCAGCCACGATGCCACACCCCATCGTCATGTCTTCTCGCTCGAACCGCGAGGTCGCGTCGACGACGGCCACGATCCGCCCCTGCGGATCACGAACCGGCGCGGCATAACACACGAGGTCTTGATACGGCCGCGAGAAGTGCGCGCTACCACGAACGAACACCGGCCGGTCCGCTGCGAGTACGGTGCCGATCGCATTCGTACCACGCATCGCTTCACTCCAATGGGCGCCACGCAAGAGGCGCGACTCATGGGCAACCGCTTCGAAGTCACCACCGCCGCCGATGTGCACGACGACACCGTCCGGATCCGCGACGACGAAGCCGTAATGGTTGCGCGCCGCCGTGGCAGAAACGCGGTCGAGAACACCTCGACCTTCGAGGAGCAAGCGCTCGAGCCGCGCCGTTCGTTCGCGCAGCGACGCACCTCGCTCCAACACGTCCTCAGGGTTCGGTCCATCGACCGGCACTCCCAACGCGACGCAGCGCTGCCAGTGCTCGAACACACCCTCGCGCTGCAATGCGGGCTCGTCATGAAAGCGATTCCGTTGTTGCACCGGAACCGGATCGAGCACGAGCGGGTGGAATTCCATTGGGCCCACCACGATAGCCCATTGGCGGCGTGTGTAGCACCTCGGCGCGACAGTGACGCACATCGATCCGCTCGATTGGTGCGTTTCGCTACACACCCAGGCGTCGATCGGGCACCGTTCCGCGACAATTCACGCGGCACGCTGTGTGCAGGTAGTGACGGGTCCCATGGGACCTTTTCGGCCCCGTCGGGGCTCTCAAGCAACGACGACGTCGCGCGCAGGTTCGGACGCCGCTGGCGCGAAGATACTTGTGCGACTCAACCAAACGGCAGACTGGGCCCAAGAGGTCCAGAACCGATGCTGCTGGGGCAGCATCGCGGCGCTATGCGGTGCGCCGAACCTCGCGCGCGACTCTTTCTTACACGATGGGATCTCGATTCAAGACTGTGGCCGCCGCATGCATCGTCGCGGCGTGTGCCCTGATCGGCTGTGGCGACAAGACACCCGAGTGGACCGAGATCGATGCGAGCACGGCGGCATCACGCCGAGCGACGGCCGAACGTGCGCGTGACGCACTCGCCTCGGAGCTCGTTCGCGAGTTGACCGCGGCGATCGCGAACGGCGACGTCGCGAAGGGGATCACGGTCTGCAAGAGTCGGGCTCCGGCGATCGCCGAACAGGTCGCGAAGCAGCACGGCGTCACGATCGGGCGCACGTCGATGCGACTGCGCAATCCGACGAACCGCGCACCGCAGTGGGCAACGAAAGCCATCGCGCAAGCCGAGGCCAAGCCGCGCTTCTTCGAGGACGGTGCCGACAAGACGCTCGGCGCGCTCTTTCCGATCTTGCTCGGGCCGCAGTGCGTCGTGTGTCACGGCAAGGACGAAGAACTCGCGCCAGCAGCAAAGTCAGCTCTGTCGGAACACTATCCGGACGACCAGGCCACGGGATTCTCGCCGGGCGACCTTCGCGGTTGGTTCTGGGTCGAAGTCCCGCGCTCGGACTGACGTCAACGGCCCGAGAACTCCCAGACACTCGAGATCGCGGCGAGCGGGAACGAGTTGTCGTCGGCGCTGAACATCCCGCGGCCACCTCCCGTCGCCATCACCATCACGCTGAGCCCCTTCGCCGGCGCGAACTTCACGGTCATCGTACCGGCCGCATCGCTGACGACATCCGCACAACCCTGACGGAAGAGCACGATCGCGAGTTGTTCGCGAGCGTCCACGGCGGGCCCCGCTTTCGACCAACCGACGAACGCCAAGGACGAGCCCTCGACGTCCTTACCCGATTGCGTGATGTGCGCGACGCGTTTCGTGAACGGCTGGAGCGTGACCATGAGCGGCTTGCCGCCTTCGCCGCCGTCCCGCAGCGAGTCGACGTCGACGATCGCATACCCGACGTCCATGGACCAGATCGCGACCGCGCGAGCGAGGCCCGGAAGCACGACGGTCGCCGCGCCCCGCTTGTTCGTGACCGCTGCACACGGATACGTGGTTTGGTCGTCCGCGAAGACGAGTCGTGCGTCTTCGACCGGTGCGCCGCTCGGGTCGCGCACGTCGACGCGCGCGACTTCGAGCGTTCGAGAATCGAAGACGATCGCACCCTGGTCGCCACGCCGATCACACTTCCTGACGAGAGTGACTCGATTGCTCGTAGGCGAGAAGTCGCCCCCCGATGGGCCGAGCGCGCGCACCTGCGCCGCAGTCGCGATCGCCATGACTTCGAGGTCATTGATGTTCGCCGGTAGCCACGGAATCGTGACGCGGCCCTCTTCGTCCGTACGAAACGCCTCATCGGCGAGAAAGAACGACGATCGCGAACTCTCGTCCTTCGTCTCGAGCCATGCTTGTCGGCGCAACTCGATCGCGAGGCCCGCCACCGGCTTCCCGTCTCCGCCGAGCACGGTCAGGTTCCAAGGCACTTCGGGCTGGAACTGCAACTCGAGTGGTCCACTCTGGGCCCACGCACGCGGAACGCCATCGACGTTCGCGCGCTGCCCAACGAGTTGCACGAGGAGTTCTTGATAGCCTCGATGGCGCACGCTGAAGACGCCCAATCCGGAACGACTCCAGCGCGACGGCGGAAGCGGGCAATCGAAAGTCCCGTCCGCCGAAGTGCTGCCGACGAGGCGATACGAACGAGGGCGGAAATCGTCCGCAAACGCCGCAACCGAGACCTCGGCGCCCTCGAGGGGTTGGCCGTCGGGGCCTTTGACGAGCAAGGAAACGGATCGAGGCGAGTCGATCGTGATGCGACGGCCCTCGTCGGCGCCGTCGAGATCGAGCGTCGTAGCCGCCAGTTCACCCCGTTCGTCCGTGACCCGAACTGCGAGGCCCTTGCCGCCGCCGTATCCGACTGGAGGAACTCGGACACGACTCGATTCGCCGACTTCGGTCGACCACAACGGTCGAGACGAGAACCCGCCTGACCAGACTTCGAACCGCAGGTTGCCGCTTCGTCCGAAGTTCTTGCCGTCCCCCACGATTTCGACTTCGAGTGGCGGTGAGACCGCTCCCTCGACGAGCGTCGTGATTCGCCTCGTCGAAGCCAATGGGACGATCTCCGTGGCGTGGAGCTTGCCGTCCCCATCGGTCCACGTTGCTCTCGCTGCGTAGCGGTAGCTGGGCACGATCGCGACACGAAACCGACCGCGCTCGTCCGTCGTCGCTTCGACGTCGTCCGACGGCCCGACGACTCTTCCTCCGACGAAGAGCCGACACCAGCATTCCACTTTGGCGCCACCGACGAGCTTTCCCGCGCTGTCCGTCACGCGACCGAGCACCGAGACTCGCTCGCCACCAGGACCCGCTGCCTCCGCCTGCCGGACTGCTGCCGGGAGGATCGAACCAGAAAGAACCCCGAAGACGAAACACAGGAAGGAGTCGCGGAATCGCACACGGCAATCGTAGCGAGTGTCGAGAGCGGCGCGTTGAACAACCGGGACGCGCGCCGTGTGCGAGATTCTGAACGCGACATTGCAAGCCGTGTACGGCGAGCTATATCGACGCACAAGCAGCTACTCATGGCTGCACGCGACTTCGACTCGCTGAGGCGAAAGCCTCGCGATCTTCCTCCCTTGACTTCAAGTAAGCCTCCCGCGGACGGTGCTGGCCACTCGGGACTTTTACCTTTCGAGATCCACAGGCAGCCCGACGACACGACGTGCGGCCCCACCTGCTTGCACGCCGTCTACCAGTACTTCGGCAACGACGTTCCACTCAGTGAGATGATCGCCGGTGTGCCATCGTTCGAAGAAGGCGGCACCCTCGGTGTACTCCTGGCGATCGACGCGCTGAAGCGCGGATACGACGCAACGCTCGTCACCTGGAATCTCCGGATCTTCGACCCTTCATGGTTCGGGCCCCATCCTGCGAACCTGCGCGACAAGCTACTCGCACGCGCGGATGCATGCGCCGAGGACACCAAACTCGCATACGCCGCGCGATCGTATGCACAGTTCGTCGAGCTCGGCGGAACGATCGGCCTTCGCGACCTCGACGCCGCGCTCCTGCGCACCGAGCTTCGGCGCGGCGTGCCGATCCTGACCGGCCTGTCCTCGACGTTCTTGTATCGCGACATTCGTAGTCGTGCAGTGGAGCCCAATTCCACGACCGTCGTCGACGACGACATCGCGGGCGAGCCCGAGGGTCACTTCGTCGTGCTGACCGGCTACGACGAGAGTTCGCGCGAGATCGTCGTCAGCGATCCGCTACATCCCAACCCGCTCTCTCCGACTCATCTCTACCGAGTGTCCATTGCACGCCTGATCGGCGCCATCTATCTCGGCGTCCTCACGTACGATGGCAACCTGATCATGATCGAACCAAAGCAGCGGACGCAGACCACCTGACATGCGCACCATCGTCGTCGTCGCCAAGCCGAGCGACTGGCCTGTTCAAATCGCGGGCGTCGACATCGTTCCCGCCCGGGACTATTTGACCAACACGACTTGGACGAAGGAGCGTCACCTCCGAGTCGTCAACCTCTGCCGCTCGTATCGCTACCAAGAGAACGGCTACTACGTCTCGCTGCTCGCCACCGCGCGACGGCACAAGCCGTTTCCCGACCTGCGAACCGTACTCGACATGAAGAGTCGGCACGTCGTGCGAACGACGGATGACGAGTTCGACGCGTTGATCCAGAAGAGCCTCTCGGACATCCATTCGGATCGCTTCGAGCTCAGCATCTACTTCGGACGCAACCTAGCGCAGCGGCACGAGAGACTCGCTTGGCGACTCTTCACCGAGTTCCAATCGCCGCTGCTGCGCGCTTCGTTTCACGTGCAGAAGAACGGGAAGAAGTCGCGCTGGCACATGACGAGCATCGCGCCGATCGGCTTCCGAGACGTGCCCGAGTCGCATCGTCAGTTCGTCGCCGAAGCCGCCGCGACCTACCTCGGCCGCAAGGACAGCCGCACGCGACCCAAGAAATCTGCGGGCTACTCGCTAGCGGTCCTCTTCGACCCAGAGGAGGAACTCGCGCCTTCCGACCCGCGCGCATTGAAGTCGTTTCGCAAAGCCGCCAATGCCGAGGGAATCGACGTCGACGTCATCGACAAGGGCGACTACGCGCGCCTCGGTGAGTACGACGCGCTGTTCTTACGCGAGACGACACTCGTCGACCACCACACGTTCCGCTTCGCGCAGCGCGCGGAGTCCGACGGGCTCGTCGTCATCGACGACCCGACATCGATCCTGCGCTGCACGAACAAGGTCTTCCAAGCCGAAGCGTTCGAGAGTCGCGGGATCGCCACGCCCAAGACGTGGATCACCGACTGCATGAAGGAATCCGACGTCGACCACGTCGTCGCGACCATCGGCTTGCCCTGCGTACTCAAGCATCCCGACAGCTCGTTCTCCCAAGGCGTGATCAAATGCGCCGACCGCGAAGAGCTCGCGACCGAGGCGGCACGCATCCTCGAAGAGACCGACCTGCTCGTCGTCCAGGAGTTCATGCCAACGGACTTCGACTGGCGTATCGGCTTGTTCGGCGGCGAACCGCTCTGGTCGTGCCGCTACGAAATGGCCAAGGGCCACTGGCAGATCGTCAAGAAGACCGGGACCGGCAAGTTTCGCTACGGCAACGTCGTCCCGGTCAAACTCGAGGAAACACCGACCAAGGTCATCAAACTCGCCAAGGCCGCCGCCGCGGTCATCGGCGACGGACTCTACGGCGTCGACCTCAAGATCAGCGGCAAGCGCCTCGTCGTGACCGAAGTCAACGACAACCCCAACATCAACGCGGGGCTCGAGGACGCGGACTTGGGCGAAGAGCTCTATCGTCGTCTCGCGCGCGGCTTCCTCGCGCGCATCGAGCGCAAGAAGAAGGGTCCGCGCGG
>JAGQQW010000171.1 GCA_020426005.1 Planctomycetota bacterium
CGTTCTGCACGTCGAACATGGCCCCGTGCTTGAACTTCCCCTCACGCGCATGCATGTCGAGATAGAAGCGCGCCACGAGTTGTCCACCATCGATCACGTCGTAGCACTCGACCGACGGATGCCAGACGTCCGCGTCGTCGACTTTGCGGAACTCGACACCGTAGAGCTCTGCACTCGTGGCGAGGATCCCGTCGCGAACGCGTGCATACGGGAAGTACGGGCGCACGGCCTGGGAGTCGAAGTCGTAGTCGCGCTTGCGGATCTTCTCTCCGAGGTATCCGCGCTCGTAGTCGTAGACGATCTCGGCTTCGGGTTCGTCTCGACGCTTCTCCGCCAAGAGCTCTCGATAGTCGCGATCGGCGCGTTCGCGGCAAAGGGAGACGACGCGTTCGAGGAACTCGCGGGCACTCGCGCCATCGCCGATCATCTTGTCTTCGGTGATGTAGTCGGCCCAGTTGTCGAAGCCGAGGAGTCGCGCTAGCTCGTGACGCTTCGCGAGGAGCTTCTGGAGAACCTCCAAGTTCTCGGGATACGCGCGCTGCATCACGAGACGGTGATAATCCCGACGCAGGTCCGGACTCTCGCAGAACGTCATGAACGGCATCCGGTCCTGGGGGTCGGTCGTGATGACGACCGTCCCGTCCTCACGCTCTGGATGCGAGGCGATGAAGTCCGCAGGCATCCCGGCGAGACCACGATGTCCGTTCTCGATCACGAACTCGGCAGTGCCGTCGATGATGTTCTTGTCGAAGTCCTGTCCGATGCGGACGATCTCGTCTTTGAGGGCTTTGATCTTCGTGCGCGTTGCTTCGTCACGATCGACACCAGAGCGACGGAACGCGCGCAGTGTGACTTCGATCACGCGTCCTTCCGCGCTGCCGTCGTTCGCGCAGGACTCGAACGATGCGACGCGCTCGTAGAGCGAACGGTCGAGACTCAGTTCGGTCATCCACGCGGCGAGTTCTTGCTCGAGTGTCCGCGCCGTTTCCCGGAGGGAAGCGTCAGGGTGGACCTTCGCGAAGAGCTGGGTCTTCCCTTGGGTCGCGTTGAGCGGTCGGAGGATCTCGTCGAGCGCGAGCACGGTCGTTTCGAGGGACGCGCCGTCGTCGAGAGCGCGGAAGACGTCCGCAGCCTGGTGCGAACGCTCGATGGAGGCGCGTACGTCCGCCTCGAACAGCTTCGGGTTCAAGAGTCAGCCTCTGGATTCGTGGAGCGAGAGTGCCGGTCACCGCAAGGACGGGCCGGTGACGCTGGTGGTCAGCGCAAGCGGGGGCAGAGCAGGAGAGGGTCGCTACTTTGCCAGAGACTCGACTCCGACGGGGCGATCTTCTCGACTTGCTTCGTCGACTGTCTCGTGATGCGCGAGTGTCGTATCCGTGCCGTTCGCGCGGACATCGTCCGAGATGACGTCGAGAGTGCGGTTGAGCTCGTCGGCAATCTCCTCGAGGAAGTCCCCGTCGCGTAGCACGACTCGGTCCTCGAGGTTGCCCTCCTGCACGGACTTGAGCGCCTCGATGATTCGGTAGCACGGCCCTGCGATCCGTTGTGAGAACCGCAGCGACACGTACAGGATCGTGATCGCGAATGCTGCCGTGAGGCAAATGATCGACCCGATCAAGGGGCGAAGACTGGGCAGCACGACCTCGGCTTCGGCGGCCTCGCTCATCGACTGCAGGCAGAATACGGTCGATGTGATGGTCAGTAGAGTCAGGCCGATGAGCGGGAAGATCGTCGTCGTGAGGACGATGCGACTCTGCAGGGCCCTCATGATGACGAGCTTGCTGCGACGGTTCTTGGCGGAATCGTTCATCCAACGACCACTATCGGCCGCTGCGCGCCGCAGCCCGTAGCTCGCTCGTGATCCGAAATTGAGGATCGCACGTCGTCGTGCCGATATCCGACCAGGGCTGCCAGTGTGCACTGGCTCCGTTCTGCGAGAAGCGCGACGAGAGTCGCTTCTGACGAGGCGGCAACGGCATGACGGCGAAATCACGACAAGTGCGAACGTTCGACGACCGTGAGTCCGGCGCTTCGTTGACAGAGCTCATGATCGGACTGCTCGTCTGTGTGCTCGTGATCGGGGCGGCACTGTCCATGACGGTTCATCAATCGCGATTGCGAAAAGCCGATCGCGAGGTGGATCTCGCCTCGCGGGCATGCCGCGACAACCTCGAAGAACTGCGTTCTGTCGACTTCGCGACCATCGCGTCGATGGATGGAGTCGGCTTCGACGTTCCTGGACCCGATGGTCAGCCCGGGGGGCTCACGCCGATCGCAGGCGATACCGACGGGCTCGTCGGTGAATTCTCGGTCGTCGTCGATCAGACGACTGGATCGGCGACTCTCTATCGCGTGACGGCGACGGCGCGATGGACCGGAAGTGTTTCCAACGGGTCGTTCTCACTCACGACGTTGATGGGGCCACGACTGTGATTTCTCATCCTCTTGCGAACCGTCACACTCTTGCGAACCGTCATCCTCGTGCGAACCGTCACCGGGGCGAAGGCGGGTTCACGCTCGTCGAGGTGATGATCGTCAGCTTGGTGTGCGTGCCGCTCCTCCTCGGTGTCATTTCTACGACGACGAAGGTCGCGGATACGGTCACGGTCAACGATCAAAGTTCTGAGAACGAGCAGTCCCTCGGCGTGATCGTCGAGCGTCTCGTCAAAGAGCTTCGTGCAGGACATCGGGCCAGCTTTTCGACCAAGGCGATCGCGGACGACGTGACCGCAATGCGCGCGAGTGCGATCGGCGAGTGGATTCCAGCAGTCGAAGCGACGCCTCGGAAGAATCTGCGCTTCACGTCGGCGGAGGGCAAGATCTCGATGAACGCCGTCCTCGCCACCGACACGCGCGAGTACGACTACTTCCTCGATGCCGGTGAGTCGGACAACGGCATGGACGACGACGGGGATGGCATGATCGACGAGGGGACGCTGATCCTTCGTCGTGCCGGCGGCCCTGCACTGACGGTGGCCCGGGGCGTCGAAGCCTTCGAGTACGAGGTGGATGGCCGCGCGATCCGATTGCTGATCCGTATCGCGCGCCGAGACGAGAAGGGCCGGATCTATCGCGTCTCCGCCACGCCGACGATCTTCGTGCGCAACTCTTGAGGTCGGATGATGCGAGGCAAGCTGGACACCAATTCCGTCTCCCTCGACAGCGATACGCGCGAGAGTGGGGGCTTCGTCCTCATCGTCTTGTTGACGGCGATCATTCCGCTCGTCGCGATGGCCGCTGCCGCAACGATCACGCTCGGTGGTCGCAGCGAGCGCATCCTGAGCGAAGTTCATCAGGAGCGAGCATTGCTGTCGGCGGAATCGGGCATCGACGAGGCAATCTACGCCGCGAAGACCGGCATGCTCCTCGATGGCTATCCCATCGTTCGTGACCTCGGACAGAGCCAGCGATTCGAGGTCACACCGACGTACCTGATGACCGACGGTTTCGACAACGACTCGGACGGAGACCTCGATAGTGCGGATCCGGACGAGGACGTGTTTCAGATCGTCGTGACAGGACGGTATCGAAACATCGAACGGCGCATCGTCGCGTATCTCGGCCCTGCTGCGATTCTCCCCGCACCACAGGGGGCGCTGTCGCTTGCGAACCTTCCAGCGAACATCGTCATCGATGCCACCGCGACGCTGATCGGCAACGACACCAAGCTCGACGACACCGCGGGTACTCCGGCTGAAGACGTGCACGGAATCGCGATCTCACCGCCCGAGACGACCGCGAATGTCCTCGCCCTCTTGGATGCGACCGAGCAGTCCCGTGTCGTTGGTGTCGGCTCAGCGCCGAGCTTGGTGGTGGGTGCGTCGACGCTGGACTTGACTGGGCTCGTATCGACGCTCTCGACAGTTGCCACTTCGAGTCCGACTCCAGGGAGCTACACCGGGGTCAGCCTCGGCTCGGGGATCAGCTACGTGGGCGGCAACCTCGTGTTGATGGGTGCGAGTTCGGGCTCCGGCGTGCTCGTCGTCCAAGGCGATCTCGCGCTCGACGGCACGACGCGCTTCGACGGTGTGCTCGTCGTGACGGGTTCGCTCACCGTGCAAGCGAGTGCGCGGGTCTACGGCGCGGCGTTCGCGGGAGGGTCGCAGATCACGATCGGCGGCAGTGCGAAGATCGTGTTCTCCAAAGAAGGTCTGCAGATCGCCGATTCGGTGAGTCGCGAGTATTCCAAACTCCAAGGTTGGCAGGAGATCGAACGCTGATGCGGACTACCGCCGTGATGACCGTGATCGCCTGTTTGGTCGGAGTCGGGATCACCCTTTGGAATCCTTTCGATCGTGACAGTGACTCGAGGTCCGGTGCAATTTCCGCGGACCCGGCGGATCGGGTTCTGCAGGCTCAACTCGGTGAGCTCGCGGCCGCATGGAATCCGCGCAAGAAGAAACGCGCGATCGAAGCCGCCCGCGCCAAGCTCGACCTCTTGAAGCCTCCGCTGTTGCGACTGCTCGAGAAGCCGCGCCATCCGCGCCTCGGCACCGCGATGTTCCTCAGCAGTGAGCTCGGCGTACAGGAAGCGCGGCCGCTGCTTCGAGAACTCATCAAGACGTCACCGCGTGCTCTGCGCCCCGAAGCCGTCATGGCCGCGAGTGCCCTCGAGCCCTGGTCGACGGACGAGGCTCGGACGCTTCTGGCTCATGACGACATCGGCGTGCGCATCGCGACTTTGCTCTGCATCGCGCGCAATCCGGATCCGGCCCTCTTCGACGATCTCCTCACGAAGGTCGTGGACGACGATGCGGAGATTCGCGAAGCGGCGCTCGCGGCACTGCCGAGTGACGAACAGGATCCGGATACGAGCGCGACGAATCGAGCCACTCCGAAGCAACGCGCATCGGTCCTCGAACTGGCGCGGGGAAGTACCGGCGAGCATCTCGCTGGCTACATACGCGCGCTCGGGAGAATCGGACTCGATGCCACGAGCGAGCGGTTCGTGACGGAACGCCTCTGGGACGAGAACGAGAACATCCGGATCGCCGCACTCCGTGCGTTGACCGAGAAATCGAAGGCGCTCGACGAGCCACGCCCCGTGTTGGAACTCGTCAGCGGCGACGTGAGTGATCGAGAGGCTGCGCTCGCGCTCTATTGCCTCGAGCGCACGCACTCGTGCCAGGCGACGGATGTGAGGAATCGGCTCGGTTTCTTGTCCGCGACCTTGCCGAAGTTCTTCGCGGCGAGAATCCTCGTCCAAGTCGGCGACATGAAGGGCTCGACGACACTGGCGGAGATCCTTGACGATTCGGAGATGACGACGGCTGGAAGCGACGACGCCCGTGCTGCCATTCGAGCAGCGGCCAGGGCTCTACTGTCGAGTCTCTACGGAAAGCCGCTCAATCACGGTGCGGCAGAGTGGCGTTCGTTCTTGGTGGGGGCTCAGCCTGCGAGTGCGCGCGTGCTCACTCCATTGACGACCGAAGAGTTGGCCGCGCTCGGACTCTGATCTCGCTCGCAGGCCTCGGATTCGAGGAACATGAGTTCCCCGGAAGGGGCGTTCAGAGGTCCAATACCGGTTGGGCCAGGCGGTAGCGATCGGTGGCGTCCTGAAGCGTCGGGCTCGTGCGATCGGCACCATCGCCCGCGATCTTCGCGCTCACGTCGAGCAGCGGTACCGGCCTGTTCAGCGCCGGCGTGCCCGGTGAGTTCGGATCGGTAGCGAGAGCGGTCGGGCTTCCGTGGGACGCGTCGGCAGTCCCAGCTCCGGGTTTCCGCGAGTCGTGTTGCATCGGTTGCTCCATGTCCGTCGAGGACCGTGAGGCAAGAACCGCGAGGAACTTGCCCAAGCAGGATGCCATGGTCACCCTTGACACGCAAACCCCGTCAGGAGCGGCAGGACCGCGAGAGCGAGGTAGACGAGCAGTAGCGAGCGAAACTCGGCTCGCAGTGCGCGATGTGGATCCGGTGGGGTGGGTGTTTCCGAAGCGCGGCGCACCGCGGGTTCTCGGTCTGGAGAGCTCATAAATCCTTGCTAACCACGGGCGTGCTTTCGAGAGTTGGGCGACCCGGGGCCGCCACGCGTCGCCTTCTCGATCGGAGGACGAGGATCACGAACCCGACGACGAGCAGTGCGATCCCGGCGGCCAGCCCCGCACGTCGGACCGCGGCGGCGAGCACGAAACTGAGGCCCGTCATTGCGAGGGCGAAGCCGATCGTCGGTCCGAAGTCGCTCGGGACTTCGAGGTCGTCCGGGTCGACGGAGAATGCGAGCTCGCGGACCGTCGCCGCGACGAACGGCATCAAGGCCCACGCAAGCCCGATCGCCCCGAGCGTCGTCGCGAGTGCGGGTTGCCAGGGTTGCAGGCTCAGATGCACGGCGAACAGGAGCACTTGCACGGGCACGATCAAGAGGGACAGCGACACTTCGAATCCCGCGCGATAGCTCTCGATGGGGTTCACGAGGCGCAGGGACACGATCCACGCGGCCCTTGCGTTCTCGGCATACGGTGCGAACAGCAGCAAGAACGGCAGGTACGCAGCCGGAAGCTGGTGGATCAGGGCCATCATCGCAGGCAGCCGCTCGCGGCCGACATCCGCGCGCAATGCGAGTAGGACGGCCGCTGCCGGGAGGCCGAGCAGGGGCAGCGCGCGTAGGCGAAAGCTCCGCTCACGCACCAGCATGTCGAGGGTGAACGTCGCGACCGCTCGCCGGACCGGATCCTTGACGAGGACGTCGACCATGCGTCCGAGCGTGCGGATGCGGCGTCGCGCCCCAGAACTGGGCCGCTCGCGCAAGCCGGATACAGCCATCGCGAGTGCGCCAGAACCAACGATGAAGAGCATCGTCGCGACGACCGCCATCACCGAGCGACCGAGGATCGCGTCGGCGAACCAAGTGGTGGGGACCGCCTCGAGCAGAGCGCGCCCACCTGGAAACGTCTCGGGTCCCGCGAGCATCGCGCGCAGGCCGAGCAGCAAGGCGACGAAGCCGCCCCCGAAGATCGCTGCACGCACGATCGACGAGAACGCGCTTCCGCGTGCGCCGCCGGCAATGGCGGCGACGATGCGCGTCACGCTTCCGAGCAGCACCGCAAAGGAAGAACTCGCGAGCGTCGCTGCCAACACGAAGAGTGGCGGCACGAGCAGGCTGTGCGCCTTGAAGCCGGCGAGGATCGCGGGCGGCACCGCGATGCCGCCGGCAAAGAGGAGTGCGACGATCGCTTCTCGCATCCATCGCGCGAACAACACCGTGCGTGGCAGCGTCGGTGTGGCACCGACGAAGTCGCGATCGGCCGGACGTTCGCGCTCGTCGTCGAGTTCTCCGATCAACGCGCTCGTCGCGAGTACGGTGACGAACGCGAGAGAGCCCGCCACGAACGCACGCGGGCTCGATCCTTCGAATGCAAGCGCGGCGAACGCCCACGAGAGAAAGCCCTGGCTGAACACTGCAGGCGTCAAGCTGCCGGATCCTGTTTGGCCCGCACGGCGACTCTTGCCGAACAGCGCCTGGATCAACCACGCCTCGAGTAATGCGCGCGTCTGGCGGCGACGCAGATTCATTGCGCCGACTCGTCGCTCCGTCCGTCGCGCAGTTCGTGCAGCTCCTCCTGCAGCAGCGCGACTTGGCGGGTCAGCTTCCGCATGCGATACGTCAGTCGTGAGAGGCGCACCGAAAACTGCAAGCAGAGCAGCATCAAGAACAGGATGCCGCCGAAGAACAGCGTGCTGTTGGGAACGGCAGCGCCGATGGCACCCGTGAGCCACACGAGAATGCGGTAGTTGAACGCGAGCACGAGGAGCGCGACCGCGGTGACGACCCACACGACCGAATACTCTTCGCGCAGACGCCGACGGCGAACGAGCTCGAGAATCGTGACGAGCATGCCGACAGCGAGGAGGATCGCGACCAAGCGCTGACGCGGCGGGAGTGCGGTGTCTTCACCCGCGAGAGTCTCGACCGTCATGAGGAGGGCGTCGGCCATCATGATCGATGTTCTCCGGAGCTTCCGGCCGCTGGGTTCTTGCGTTCGGCGCGCCAGGGGGATGTCCGGCGCCACGGCAACAACATGAGGGTCACGAGCAACCGATAGAAGTAGTAGAACGCCCGCATCCCGCCGTGCATCGACGTGCCCGCGACTCGATCGCGCATGTTTACCGGAAGCTCGATCAATCGCAGGCCGGCACGATGCAGCGTGATCAGGACGTCGACGTCGGGGTAGTCCTCCGGAAACCCGTCCGAGCACAACGTTGCCACGGCTGCGGGCGACAGCGCTTGGAAGCCCGAAGTCGGATCGGTGATGCGTTGTCCCGTCCACAGCGTCGCGAGCCAGGCGAGCGGACGCGCGCCGAGGCGCCGCACGAACGTCGAGCCCTTGGAGTCGACCGCGAGATAGCGCGAACCGACGACGACGTCGACGCCTCCCTGGAGAACCGGTTCGAGTAGCGTCGGAAGCAATGACGGCGGGTGTTGTCCGTCGGCGTCGAGTTGAACGACGTTGGGAAACCCGTGACGGAGTGCGTAGTGATACCCCGTGAGGAGCGCTGCACCGTATCCGAGGTTGAACGGATGACGCACGACCCGACAACCACGTGCCTTCGCAATGTCCGCAGTGTCATCGCTCGACCCGTCGTCGACGACGAGGGTGTGAGCGAGCGGATGGACGTGTTCGAGTTCGTCGAGGAGTGCGCCCAAGTTCTCTGCCTCGTTCATCGCGGGGATGATCGCGAGGACGCGCGGCGCGTCTTGCGGTCGCGGCAGGATCCTTGATTGCGCGGCCGCGAGACTCATGGCAGGAACGACTTCTTCTTCAACTTCTCGGGCAGGTATTCACGAATCACGAAGTTGAGGTCATACGCGGCGAACGCCTGCTGCTCTGCACGCACGCCCATCTTGAGGAGGAGTTGAATGGCTTTCGTCCACTCCTTGTGTGACTGGAAGAACGGGTCGTTCTTGAGCGCGTCCTTGGCGCGCTTGATGTCGATCTCGCCGAGTTTGTGGACGGCGTCCTTCTCCCGAAGTTGATAGTCGATGATGTCCTGCGGCGTCACGCCGAGGAACTGCGCCTGCGGCACACAGAAGAACTGGTTGATGTGCGCCGCGTTGCCCGAGCCGACCTTGAGGCTGCGATAGATGTTGGCGATCCCGTACGGATCGCAGTCGACGAACGCGTAGACCGGAATCTTCTTCTTGTCCGCGAGGAGACGGATGAAGCGCCGACACGCACGCGTCGGCACACCACCCATCTCGATCAGGATGCAGTTGTATTCGCGCCAGAACTTGTGCGTTGCGAGTCGTTCGTACGTGCCGTTGGTCTCGATCGCGAGGACGAAGTCGGCATCGGTTCTGAAGTCGAGATGCTCGACGTGCGCAGGAATGCGCCATGCCGATCGACCCATCCGCGTGCAGTCGATCTCTTCGGGATCCCCGGTCTCGAGGTCTCGGTCGATGATGACGATGTTGCCGGCAACCGAACCGCCGTGTTCTGCCGGTTTGAAGCGCAGCTGCTCGCGCGTGATTCCGTGCAGGCTGAACATCGCTTCGATGTCGTCCATCACGGTGTCGGACTCGGTCTGCTCCTTGAACTTGGCGTCGCCCCAGTTCTTCGAGTTGTAGTACGCCTCTCGCTTCGTGGCCGCGTCGTTGATCTCGACCATCGTCTTGGACGTCGCCATCATGCGAAGCATCTGGGCGAAGTTCTTGACGGAGTTGAACGTCAGATTGCGGCGCTTGCGGCCGCGGCCGAGCTCGAAGTAGCCGACCTTCTTGTCGTAACGAACGTTGCCGAGGCTACGAACCGGGAACACGAGGTCCGGCTTCTTCCGCTGCAGGATGTGCTCGTGGACGCGCTTGGCCTCTTCCGTGATGACTTCGACGGTTTTCTTGTCGAGGTCCTGCTGCGCCTTCGTGCGTGCCCCGCGGACCATGCCAACGCGCTTGTCGGCGCTGGTCGCCGCCTTGGTTGCTGCCTTCTTGGCCTTCTTCTTGGCTGCCATCCCGGGCGCTCCTCCCCCCTCTCATCGAGACCGTTGGCGAATGGGCCGCGACACCGGGCCCTTCTCGCGGGTGCAGGGTAGCGCACTCGATTCCCGGCTTCATCGCCGTTCTTCGCCAGGCGGGTTGATGCTGCCGCCGTCGGTCGGGAGGCAAGCAAGTGCCCTGGAGTTTTCGGTCGGGCGCTTCATCGTCGCGACATGACGGACGGCGGAAATGCGGGCCATGGGGCATCGAACGCAGGGCAGCGAGGCCTCGGAGTCGTCGCAACAGCGGCGATCGGCATCGGAGGCATGGTTGGCGGGGGGATCTTCGCGGTTCTCGGAACGGCGGTCGGGCTCGCGGGTGCGGCAACGCCGGTTGCGTTCGCAATCGCCGGTCTCGTCGCGATCCTCACCGCGTATTCCTATGCGCGACTTGCGGTGCACTACCCGAGTGCTGGCGGCACGGTCGTCTTTCTCGACAAGGCGTTCGGGATCGACTACGTGACAGGTGTGCTCAATCTCGTCCTATGGACGGGCTATCTGGTGACGATCGCGCTCTACGCATCCGCGTTCGGAGTCTATGGCGCACGCCTCGTCGGCGTTGGCTCGGGCGGGGGATCGAGTTCGACCACGATCTCTGTGCTCGTCACACTCGCGATCGCGCTCCCGACGCTGATCAATATTCTCGACGCGACGATGGTCAGCCGTTTCGAAACCGCGATCGTCGTGCTGAAACTCGCGCTCCTTGCCGTCGTCGTCGTGGCCGGAGCGTTCGCGGTCGACGGTGCGAGGCTCGATCCGAGCCACTGGCCGGGACCGACATCGCTCATCACGGGAGGGATGGTGATCTTCGTTGCCTACGAAGGTTTCGAGCTCATGGCCAATGCGGCGAGTGATGTCGAAGACCCGAAGCGCACGCTGCCGCGCGCGTTCTTCGGGTCGGTCCTCTTCGTCGTCGTCCTCTACATCCTGGTCTCGATCGTCACGGTGGGCTCGGTGGCGCCCGAAGAGATCCAGCGAGCCAAGGACTACGCCCTGGCCGCTGCGGCGAGGCCGTCGCTCGGAGCTACGGGATTCACTATGGTTGCCGTCTCGGCGCTCCTCGCGACGTTTTCTGCCATCAACGCGACGATCTACGGCAATGCGCGTCTCGGCTTCTCGCTCGCCAAGGATGGCGAACTCCCGAAACTCCTCGCGAGACGCACGTGGAGCCGACCGATCGTGGGAGTCGTCATGACCGCGGTGTTGTCACTCGTCCTGGCGCTCTCGGTCGACATCGAGTCCATCGCGATCCTCGGGAGTGCGGGCTTCTTGCTCGTCTTCACGGCAGTCAACCTCGCGGCACTCCGCATGTCGAAGACGATCGGTGCGAAGCGTTCGGTCACCTCGATCGCTGCGCTGGCATGTCTCGCGTCCCTCGTCGCGCTGCTCGTGCACGCTGGACGAGACAACCCGAATGCGCTCCTCATCGAGGGGGCCGTTCTCTGCGCGATCCTGCTCTTCGAGGCGATCTATCCGCGCCTACGAGGACGCACCTTCGACGCCTTGGCCGAATGAAATCAGCGCGCGTTGAAATCCAGCACGCGATGAAATCCAGCTAGGACTCAGATCCGTCCGCGTTCGCGGAGCCAGGACTCCCAGTCCGCGAGGAAGTTGGAGCTGGACCACTCCTTGTCGAGACCGACTCCGGTTACGAGTTCGATGTCGTGCTCTCGGCAGACGTCCCACTCCGGGATGTTCGACGCGTCGGTGCGGTCACCGCCCTTGGTGAACACGTGCGGGCGCAGCGTGCGCAATGCCTCGATCATCGTCGAGTCGCCGGGCACTCCGAAGGGAACCACGTAGTCCACGCCGCGACAGTAGCTCACGATACGACACCGCGTATCGCAGTCTTGGAACGGCTTCCCCTTCTTGCCGACGAGGAACTCGTCCTTGTTGACGAAGACGACCAGCGTGTCGCCATACCGCGCCGAGTCGACGATACAGCTCAAGTGACCGGGGTGGATCGGGTCGTAACCGCCGCAGGTCGCGACGATCTTGCCGAGCTCGTCACGTCGTGCCGCGAGGGTTTCGAGATCGAGGATCGTGGCGAGAGCGAGCGGTTCGCGCTGAGGCTGCATGTGAGGAGCATATCCGTGAGACATGCCACGGCGCACCCCACTAGTGTCCCGCGTCAGGAGTACGTTGTCTTTGTCGGAGCGTAGCGGCGTCTCTCGTAAGGCGCACGGACGCAGGCAGATCGGGTGATCTGGCGAGGGAGTGCAACGCAGCGAG
>JAGQQW010000172.1 GCA_020426005.1 Planctomycetota bacterium
ACTCGAGATCCTTCGCCGTCACTTGGACCTCGTATGAATCTCCAGCCAGAACGATCCTCCGACCCGATCGTCGCGAAGGGACTCACGAAGCGGTTCGGCAACCGCGTCGCGGTGAGCGATCTCTCCTTCAGCGCTCGAGCAGGAGAGACGTTCGGCCTGTTGGGCCCCAACGGCGCGGGCAAGTCGACGACGATCCGCATGCTCGTCGGCTCGCTGAATCCCGACGAAGGGACGATCGAGATCGACGGCCGGACGGACCCGACACGACCCGAGGTCAAGCGATCTCTCGGCTACGTACCACAGGAGATCGCACTCTACGACGAACTGACTGCCGAAGAGAACCTCGCGTTCTTCGCTCGCTTGCACGGACTCTCCGGCAAGCGGCTGTCCGAACGCATCGACTTCGCGCTCGAGTTCGCCGGCTTGAACGACCGACGCAAGGATCGGGTCGCGACGTTCAGTGGCGGGATGAAGCGACGACTCAATCTCGTGACGGCGTTGATGCACGAGCCACGCGCCCTGTTCCTCGACGAGCCTACCGTCGGTGTCGATCCTCAATCGCGAGCGCACATCTTCGAGAACATCGAGACCTTGCGCTCGAACGGGACCACGATTCTCTACACGACGCACGAGATGGAGGCCGCCGAACGCCTCTGTGATCGCATCGCGATCCTCGATCACGGTCGGCTGCTGGCTCAGGACACGGTCGACGCACTGCTCCACGCACACGGCACGCTGACGCGCGTCGCGATCGAGCTGCGACAGGTTCCGCCGCCGGCAGTGGCCGAGGCGCTACCGGGCGAACTCACGGGTACGACCTTGCACGTCGAAGCGGACGACCCGTTCGTCATGATCGGAGAACTGGGCCGTTTCGATCTCGATGTCGCACGGATCCACGTCGAACGTGCGAACCTCGAGACGGTATTCCTGGACCTCACCGGACGGAGACTGCGCGACTCATGACCAACATCGTGCACCTCATGGTCAAGGACTTGCGCTTGCTCGTCCGGGATCGTTTCGGCCTGTTCTGGATCTTCGTCTTTCCTCTCGTCTACGCGCTGTTCTTCGGCGCGATCTTCTCTGGGCAGAGCGGTGGCGGAGGCGGCGGGAAGATCGGAATCGCGGTCGTCGATCAGGATGAGACCCCGTCGTCGAAACAGTTCGTCGAACTGCTCGCCAAGCACCCGAGTCTGTCCGTGCGACGCAACGAGAACGGTAGTCCGCGCACGATGTCACTCGATGCTGCACGCGAACTCGTGCGTCGCGGAAAGCGTTCCGCATACGTCGCACTACGCAACGGGTTCGGCGACCAAGGGATCGACGTGTTCGCGCCGTCGCGCGACGCCGCGAAGGCTCTCGTCGAAGTCGGTGTCGACCCATCACGCTCGGCCGAGAAAGGCTACCTGCAGGGAATCCTCGCCGAGTCGACGTTTCGACACACGATCGACGGCTTCGCGGATCGCGAGAAGACGAAGCGCGACATCGCGCGCATGAGCGCACGCGTACGCGAAGATCCCGCGATTCCTGCAGCGCAGAAGCTGCTGCTCGGCGTGTTCTTCTCGGCGCTCGACAAGTTCTTGGCGGGCATCGATGTCTCGGCGCTTCGCGACTCGGCAAGCAGCGAAACGAGCGGCGAATCCGGAATGAACCTCGCGCGCATCGAACTCGTCGACGTGACGGTCGAGGACGATGGTCCCAAGAGCGCATTCCAGATCAGCTTTCCCTCCGCGATCCTCTGGGGACTGATCGGCTGCGCGGCCGGTTTCGCGATCATGATCGTGCGCGAACGGACGCAAGGCACGATGGCTCGCCTGTTGGCGTCGCCGGTCACCTTGGGAGAACTCCTGCTCGGCAAGGGCGCCGCGTGCTTCGTTACGTGCGTAGCCGCCGTCGTCTTCCTGTTGCTCGTCGCGGGGATCGGTCTCGGAATCGGCTTGGGCTCGATTCCCAAGCTGCTCGTCGGCATCGCCGCCAGTGCGACCGCCTTCGTCGGAATCATGCTCGTGTGCGCGCTTCTGGGGAAGACCGAGCAAGCTGTTGCCGGCGCGACTTGGGGCATCATGATGCCGTTCGCGATGCTCGGTGGCGGCATGGTTCCCCTGATCGCGATGCCATCTTGGATGCAACAACTCAGCAGCGTGAGCCCGTTCAAGTGGTGCGTTCTCGCACTCGAAGGTTCGATCTGGCGAGGCTTCTCGTGGGCCGAGATGGTGAAGCCGTGCGCGATTCTCGTCGGCGTCGGCATCGCCGGTGCAACCCTCGCGTTCTTCTTGTTCCGGCGCAGCGTGGCGCGCGCCTGACGAAACGATCGTCGCCGTGTTCGCAACCGACAAAATCCGCGATGCCCTGGCGACTTGGCTCGTCGACGCAGGTCGCCGCTCGCGCGCGTGCGTCGTCGATCTCCCCGAGACGAAGTGGACGTTCGAATACTCGCCGCTCCTCACGCCCTTCGACTGGGAGTTCGCTCATGTGACGTGGTTCCACGAGCGCTTCGTCTTGAGAGAAGCACTCGGCCACCTCCCCCGTCATTCCCACATCGACGGCCTCTACGACTCGAGCGTCGTCCCGCATGCGGATCGCTACCATCTCGAGCTGTTGCCGTTCGACGACGTACTCGCGTGGGACGACGAAGTGCGCCAACGCGAACTTGCCGCACTCGAGCATGCAGATGACCGATTCGTGCAACTGCTCGCACTCGCGATCTTTCACGAAGACATGCACGCCGAAGCGTTTGCATGGATGCGTCAGACTCTCTCGTATCCCCGTCCGACGCCGTCACCCGAGTTCGGAACCATCAAGAAGAGTGCGAGTACAGCGGCGAGCGTCGAGGTCGATCTCGATTGCGACCTCGCGGTCGACGGCGACGTCGTGCGCGTAGGTTCGACGGTCGGCTTCGACAACGAACTCGAGCCTCACGACATCGAACTCGCGCCATTCCGCATCTCACGACGCTGTGTCGACGAGATCGAGTTTCTCGCGTTCGTCGAGGACGGCGGCTACGAGCGCGACGAGTTCTGGTGCACCGAGGGCGTATCGTGGAAGCGCCGCGCCGGCGTCCACGCGCCTGCCACGTGGACCAGACACCAAGGGCGCTGGCGCGTGCGGGAATTCGATCGGACCAGGACCCTTTCCGCGAGCTGCCCCGTCATCCACGTGTCGTGGTTCGAAGCGACAGCGTGGTGCCGCTGGGCTGGCCGAAGACTCCCGACCGAGCACGAATGGGAATACACCGCTTCGCTCGGTGACGGTCGGCGCTTCCCATGGGGTGAGGTCGCGGAATCCGGAAGAGCGAGAACCGGGTTCGCGGTTCCCGCAGACAGTTCGTTCCTGGTCGCCCAGGATGCGCTTCGAACGGGGCGTACTCCGGGTGGTGTCTCGCAGATGATCGGGAACGTCTGGGAGTGGACATCGAGTGTCTTCCTCCCCTATCCGGGATTCAGGCCAGGCACCTACGAGAACTACTCCGCACCGTTCTTCGGAAGTCGCAGAGTCCTACGCGGCGGCAGTTGGTGCACGACCCTGCGCATGCTCTCCAACTCGATGCGCAACTTCTTCGAGCCCGAGCGACGTGACATCTTCGCCGGGTTTCGGACGTGTGCGCTCGACGACGACTCGTGAACATCGTTCTCGCATCGCCGGCACGCGCAGGCGCGAGGAGCGGCAATGGGCGCAGTGCCGCTCGCTACCGAGCGCTGTGGACCGAACTCGGCCACCGTGTGCGTGTGACGACAACCGGGAATCTCGCTGGCGCGAACATGCTCGTCGCGTTGCACGCGACCAAGTGCGCCGCGTCGATCGATGCCTGGCGCCTTCGCGATGCACACGCACCGCTGATCGTGATCGTTGCCGGCACCGATCTCGCGGGACAGGCACGTGAGCGCTTCGAGCGTTCGCTGGACGCCGCCGACGCGATCGTCACCCTCCAGCCGCACGCGATCGACGCACTCCCGCAATGGGCGCGTGCCAAGGCGCGAGCGATCCTCCAGTCGGCGAGTGCGATCCTGGAGAAGCCGGCACCTCGTCATGATCGTCGTGCGGACGGAGATCGTATCTTCGAGATCGCGGTCATCGCCGCGCTGCGCGAGGTCAAAGACCCCCTACGCGCAGCGCTCGCCGTGCGCGAACTACCGGCGAGTTCGAAAATCCGGATCACGCACTACGGCCCTGCACTCGATGCTTCGATCCGCCTCGAGGCCGAACGACTGTCAGAGGAAATCGAGCGCTATTGCTGGCACGGTGCGCATTCGCATCGAGAGACGATGGCTCTACTCGTCAGGTCGAGAGCTCTCTGTCTCACTTCGATCAGCGAGGGCGGTGCCAACGTCGTTTCCGAGGCACTTGCCCACCACCTTCCCGTGCTCTGTTCGGCGATTCCCGGGAACCTCGGCATCCTCGGCGACGATTGGCCGGCGACATTCGAAGCTCTCGATACGGCAAGTCTGCGCGAGCTCATGCTTCGCTTCGAAGACGACGAGGTGTTTCGCAAGGACGTCGAGCGGCGCACGAACATTCTTGCCTCTCGGATCACACCCGAACGCGAACTGGCGGCTTGGGCCGACCTCTTCGGTTCGTTTCCCGCGCCACGCGATCGCGTACGTCGTCGCAGTTGAGCGACACCTTCGATTCGCGACCGAAACAACGCTTGTGAGCGAGAATTCTGGCCGGATCGTCTCGCCCTCTGATTCCGCACGCCGGGGCGGAATCGCGCTCACCGGGCATCACTGTTGCACGTATGCACGCACATGGACGAACCCCTCTGGCGCTTGTTTCTTTGCTCGATCTTCATGATCGGGGTATCCCGCACAACGGACGCACAAACGACGGATACCGCACGGACGGCGTCGCCCGAAACGACGGAGTTGCCCGCGAAGAAGAGCAAACCGTGGCGGCTCGATGATGCACTCGGGACGCCCGACTGGCTGAAGATCAGCGGCACGTATCGCATTCGGTACGAAGGCATCGAGGGTCAGTTTCGTGCGCGCAACTTCGCCGGGTCGCGTGCGCTCGACACCAGCGACCACCTCGGCGTATCGCGCGCGACGTTGAAGGCAGAGCTCGATTTCGATCGCGCCGGCGGGACCCTCGAGCTCATCGATTCGCGCCACTTCGGGGCGGGACACGGCTCGTTCCTCAACACCGGCGTCGTCGATCCGATCGACTTCCTACAAGCCAATGCCGAGCTGCGTTTGCCCGACGTTGCCGACGGCAATGCGACCCTGCGAGTCGGTCGCCAAACGATGGATCTCGGGAGTCGTCGACTCGTGGCGCGCAATCGATTCCGCAACACGATCAACTCGTTCGAGGGAGTCGATGCGCAATGGAAGAAGGACGACACGATGTTGCGTGCGTTCTGGACGCTTCCGGTGCGACGCAAGCCGACGGACTTCGAGAGCCTGCTCGACAACGATCCCGAGTTCGACAACGAGACGAGCCACGCGCAGTTCTTCGGCGTCTACTACGAAACGGTCTGCAACGATCGAACGATCGAGTTCTACGCGCTAGGGATCGACGAACACGGAAGCAATACCGCACGTCGCAATCTCTACACACCCGGCATGCGCATCCTCCGCAAGAAGGCCGTGGAAACGCTCGACTACGAATGGGAAACGGCCGTGCAGTTCGGCGAACGAACACAGAGCAATCGGGTACTCGACCACTTTGCTTGGTTCACGCACCTGTCGTTCGGCTACACCTTCGATGCGGCGTGGAAACCACGTGTGCGCGTCGCACTCGACTATGCGAGCGGCGACTCGGATCCGAATGACAATGACAGTGGTCGCTTCGATACGCTCTTCGGCGCTCGTCGATTCGAATACGGACCGACCGGGATCTTCGGCGCGGTCGCTCGATCGAACTTGCTCTCCCCCGAGCTGCGCCTCGAGGTCAAACCGTCGGATCGCACCGAAGCGTTCTTTGCCTGGCGCGCGGTCTGGCTCGCGAATGGCAAGGATTCATGGACGACGGCGCGTCTGACCGACACCACGGGAGCGGCGAGTGACTTCGTCGGCAATCAAATCGAAGCGCGCCTTCGGTACGACATCTGCCCGAAGAACCTGCGCCTCGAGATCGGTGCGGCGCACCTGTTCGCGGGCGACTTCATCGAAGACACCGTGCAGAGCCGCGGCGACGACTCGACGTTCTTCTACACGCAGCTCGCGTTCACGTTCTGAGCGCCGGCACGCTGATGCCGAGGCTGTCCTCGAGAAAGGCGCGCACCGAGTACATCTGCGCACTTCCCAGCCCTTGTCCGACGTAGGACGCGCCGTAGACGAGCGCGGCGAGGATCACGGCGAACGGCGTCAGGTAGAGGGCGTAGGGCCGCATCCCGAGGGTCAGCTGACTCGCGCCGACGACGGCACACGCGATCGCGAAGATCACACTGACTGCGTAGAGCGCGACGTAGAGCGTCCACACGTGAGGATGTGGGCCGAAGCGTGCATGCAGTCGAGAGCTTCGTTCGTCCGCGGCCTCGACATCCACGGTGAGCTGAGGGGACCAGACGTGTCGCACGGCATCGCTCACGGTGAGTTCGATACGCCCCGTCGGCAGAACCATGCCCGTGATTCCATCGCGATGCGCCTTCAGCGCCTCCCGCACGCGCTCGAGCACTTCTGCCGACGGCATCGGGACATCGTGATCGAAGCGTGGCCGCGGGCGCGGACGCGGCTCAGAGTTCGTAACCACGGGTGTACTCCTTGGCCAGCAACGCGCGTGCGGAGTCGCTTCCCGAGACTTCGAATGCTGCGGAGTCCCAGGCGAGCTCGGCACCGCAGCGGTACGCCACGTTGCCGAGCAGCACGGCCTCGGTCAGCAAGCCGGAGTACGCGAAGTCACAGGTCGTCTTGCCACCGTTCTTGCACGCATCGAGCCACTCGGCGTGATGTCCGATGGACTTCGGAATCGATGGGGTCGGTGGTTCGAACCCCTCGAACCGCTTCGCCGGCCCGAACTCGTGCTTGCCGTAGTCCGTCACCAACCAACGACCATCCTCGCCGACGAAGAGCACGCCGAAGTTCCATTCCTTCAGCCCCACCTCGTCGAGAATCTTCGGACGCTGCCCGCCGTCGTACCAGTGCACGGTCACGGCACGTCGATCAGCGCTTGCAGCGTGCTCGAAACGAACATGCATGCGATCCGGCGTACCGACTGCGTGCGGCTCCGGCCCCTCGGATGCGACCTTCTTCGGCGCCTCCAGTTCGAGAGCCCACCACGGAAGATCGAGCAAGTGACACGCCATGTCGGCGAGCGTCCCACCGCCGAAATCCCAGAAGCGGCGCCAGTTCTCGCGATGGTACGTCCCTTCGTGGAAGTCGTGCCACGCCGCGGGGCCGAGCCACGCTTCCCAATCGAGCCAGTCGGGAACATCTTGCCCCGCCTCGGGCAAGCGTCCGTTCGCCCACGCCTTGCTGTTGCAGAACGCGTAGACCTCGGCGACGGGTCCGATCGCGTCGGCGCGAATCGCTTCGACGACGCGTCGATAGTTTTCCGTCGCGTGGATCTGCGTCCCCATCTGGGTGACGCGACCGTGACGCTTCGCGAGATCGCGCACGACTCGCGCCTCTTGCACCGTGTGGGTGAGGGGCTTCTCACAGTAGACGTGAAGACCCTTTCGCAAGGCTCGCGCGGTGAGCGGAGCGTGTGTGTGATCGGGAGTCGAAATCACGACCGCGTCCAGTTTGACGGTCTCGATCATCTCCCGCGCATCCTGGAAGGTCTTGACGCCCTGGAACGGCTCCTTCGCCTTCGCGAGGATTCGCGCATCGACATCACAGAGGGCGACGACGTCCTCGTCGCGGACGTGGGCGAGGTTGTTCGCACCACGGCCACCTACACCGACCACACCGATACGCAGGCGTTCGGTCTTCTCGGTATTCCTACGGTTCTGCCACGGTCGCGTACGCCGTGCAATGAGTGGCAAGGGAGCTGCTGCCATCGTCGTGAGAAAGCGTCGTCGCGTCGTCATGTCATCACCTCATCCACGTCGCACGACGACCTCTGCCCCCTGAAAGAGGTCGTAGGTCGCCGCACAGTCACCATCACGGACCGCGATCTCGAGATTGCCTGCACTCCCCACGTATGCCAGCGGATCGTGGACAGCGACATCGGCAAAGGTCCGAACGAACGGGAA
The DNA here is from genome assembly GCA_020426005.1 of Planctomycetota bacterium. Lineage (GTDB taxonomy): Bacteria > Planctomycetota > UBA1135 > UBA1135 > JACKHW01. The sequence goes on from JAGQQW010000172.1 coordinate 8,129, forward strand.
TCGCACACCGGCGGTCTCGACGATCGGTTGCGATCCCGCGAGCCAGTCTTCGAGTCGGCTCCGGCGAATCGTCGTGATCGAGTTTCCGAAGCGATCGACGTGCACGATCGTGCCGTCGATGCGGTCGTCGCCGTAGGACGTCGTGGGTAGATCGAGCCCTTCGAGGCTCGCGGGATCGATCTTCGAGCCGAGCGCAGCGAACCGCACTCCACGCGCGAGTTGCGCAGCGACCGGCGCGAAGACGTCCCTGCCGTCGAATGTCACGCTGCGATGTGGCAAGAACCAGCGCTCCTGATCGAGCTCGACCGCGCGCACTGGCGGATCATCTTCGAGCAACATCGCGAACAGCCCGTTGTCCGGCCCGACGAGTCGCAGATGCTCCGTCTCGATCGCGACCGCACGACGATCCGAACCGACCGTCGGATCCACGACGGCGCATACGATGCAGCGCTCGGGAAGCCAAGGACCGGCGGAGGCGAGCAGCCACGCACCGCTCATGACGTTGCACGGAGGAACGTCGTGGCAGAGATCGAGAATCGTGGCCCAGGGCCAGACTTGATGAATGACGGCGCGCAGCACCCCGACGTACGAATCCCGCACGCCATAGTCCGTCAGCAAAGCGATCGGCGTTCCGCTCATGCACCCTTCTCGTCTTCGGAGTTCGAGCGCTCCATCCAGGGCTCGAGATCGACGCCGAGTCCGTCGGCGACACGATTGATGTAGTTGAAATACGCCGCCACCTGCACGGTGGCGTGGATCTCGTCGTCGGTCGCTCCCGCGTCTCGCAGTCCGTTCACGTGCGCTTCCTCGCAGGTCATGGGTGCCTTGGTCACACGCAGAGCATAGTCGAGCAGGGCAGCGAACTTGGGCTCGAGTACGTCCCGTACGTCCGGCCCCAGCAAGTTTTCTCGAATCGACTCTGGCGCCTCGGCACGGAGGTCACCGCGATGGGATTCGGTTCAGTAGAAGCAGTCGTTGGCCGCACTGACTTCGGAAGCGATCAACTCGCGAAACCATCGTGGAAGCGGCGACGCCCGTGAAGTCGTCGTGGCCATGTAGAGCCGCATCGAGGCGTCGAGAATCGCCGGGTCGAGGGACATCAGTCGAACGATGCCAGCAACCGAGCCAGCGCGCGCTCGCGCGGCGGCGAAGAGCGATGCGAGCGAGCCTGTCGCCTCTTCGTCTCGTACCTGTCGGATCCACGCCATGCACGTCCCGAGTACCGTAGTCGTGGCGGTTGTTGGCACCGCACACTGCGACCGGTCATGATCGACGATGAGAGACGCACGTGGACACTCCATTCCAGATTTCCGGTCGATACTTTTGGCGGGACGGACGCGAACGGCCGCGCGTCGGACTGCTGTTCGAAGGCACGACGGAACTCGACCTCGTCGCGGACGATGCAGCGGCGACGCGCCTCTCCCACGACATGCGTGCCGCGAGTGACATCGCCGATTTCGTCGGAGTGCGACCAGGTCCGCAGGTGCGCGACGGTGCGGCGAGCCTCGCGGCGGCGCAGCTGGATCTCGGAGTCGTCTATCCCGTCGACGTGCGGACGAAGGCGAGCCGGAGACGCCAGTTGGCCGAGTATGCGAATGCCGGTGTTCGCGGACTGATCGTCTACCGGTGCGGAAGCGAGCTGCGCTCTCCCGGCGACGCGCGAGCGATCGAATCTCACTGGATCGACTTCGCGCACGACATCGACTGGCCGTGTGCCGTCCTCGCGAGTGGCGCGCTCGCACGTCGTGGATCGGTCCTCCGCGGCTTGGCTCGAGCGAGTGACGCGTGTGGAGTGACGCTCCGAAGAGAAGACCTCGAAGGGCCGTCACGGCTGGCCGACTTGTCCCTCGTCGCACGACTCTTGAGCGTGCGCGTCGAGGACAAGCCCGCGATCCTGGATCTCGATACGGTACGGAGCTGCGCACGAGCAGCGGCGCTGTCGATCGCTTGTGGCTATGGCTTGGTCCTCGCACCCGCGGCGTCCGCCGCGACGTTGCGGCCTGTTCTCGGGGCACTACCGGATCATCTCGACGCGCCGGCCGTCGAACCGGTCGCGACGTTTCTGTCCGACTGCAACGAGGGCGACTCGATTCACGAGGATCCGGTCCAAGGCTCGCTCGTTCTGCTCAAAGAAGCCACCGGCCACGACGCGCGCTTCTGCTTCCAAGATCGGCCCGACCTGCCCCAACCCACGTTCTTGTGGGTTTGTGCCCATGGCGGCCTCACGCCCGCTGCATGGACACGACTGCAAGCGATCGTCCACGCGGGGTGCCACGCCGTGTTGTCCTGCTTCGAACCCGATGCGTCGCAGCGCGGCAAGTTCGAAGCCCTCGAAGCCATGCCCCTCGCGCACGCACGAACGGACGGCCCCTCGATCGAGCGACGCAGACTCGGAAAGGGCAGCCTCACTCTCCTCGCCGATGCATTCGAGTTCGACCCGAGGCGCACGACGCACGTCGCAGTCGTGCGCTCCCTCGCTCGCGCGGCAGGTCTCGCATGCGACGAAGCGGAAACGGCGCGCGGCGATCGGCCGATTCGGAGCCTGCGGTTCTCGGAGGGCACGATCGACGCGACGGCGAGCGCTTCGCTCGCGTGGCGCGCGTCCACCTGAGAGGCGCTCAGCGCACGCCGATCGTACCAGTGACGGCGTTGGTCAGCGTCATGCCGAGCGAGTTCGCGGCAATATCGAACGCGAAGAACTGGGTGAAGAACCGAGCGCCGGACAAGCTCGCGATGGGTGGAATCTTGATCGCGATACTCGCGGTGCCGGTCGCGCTCGTGGGCACCGCGACGACCACGTCCATCGATGCATAGAGCGAGCAGCCCGTCGCGCCGAGCACCGTGAGGTCGATTGGCAACGTGAGAGCGCCCCACGTCGTGTCCGACAGACCGAGGACGAACGCTGCGGCGGACGTCGGCACTGCCCCACTCAGGGACAAATCGGCCGTATCGCCAACCCACGGCAGGCGCGGCCCGCCGGCGTGGACCGCGATCCCCGAACTCCCTGGACACGAGGACCCGAAGGGCATGTACGACGCCACGCTCGTGGTACCGAAGGACCAGACTTCGTCGGTCGGAACGGCAACCTTGGTTTCACCGAAGAACCGGACGACGCGCAAGGTGGACGGGTCGTACGCGCAGGCGACGTAGCCCTGAGTCGTCGGTTGTGGGGAGGCGGGATTCTGCGACCACGTGAGGCCGTCCCACTCCCAAGTATCCGAGTCGAGCCCGAGCGCGAATCCGCCTTGCAGAACGACACGGCGCCGCAATTCGTCGAAGGCCATCGAAGCCGCGAAGCGCGCCGGAGGACCACCGGCAAGCTGTGTCCAATCGCTCCCGTCGTAGGCCCATGCGTCCCCCCTTGCCGCGGTGTCGTAGCCACCGAAGAGCACGACGCGCCCCGAGATGCCGTCCCACGCCATCGCGTGGTAGGCACGCGGCGGCGGTGCATGGGACGTCACGATCTGCTTCCAAGTGGCGCCGTCGAACTCCCACGTATCGTTCGTTCTCGGCGACGCCGCCGTCGCACCACCGAAGAGGACCATGACCTTGCGTGCGGCATCGAAGACGAGTCCATGCCCGGCTCGACCGGGCGGACTCGAGTTCGTCGTGCTCTTCTTCCAGTCCGAACCGTCGTAGACCCAAGTGTCGCTCGCGTACGCGTTCGTGCCGTCGTAACCGCCGAAGAGGACCGTCGAGCTCCGATCCCGATCGAACGCCAGCGCGTGCCCCGAGCGTCCCGAGGGACTCGTCGCGGGAGCCTGCTGCGTCCATGCACCGTTCTTGAAGAGCCACGTGTCCGCGTTGCGCGTGTAGTCTCCACGCACGCCACCGCCGAAGACGAGCACGTCGGCAGTACGCCCGACCGCCCCGGACCAGAAGCGCGCTGTCGGTCCAGCGACGGGTGTGAGCTGCCTCCACGCGCTCTGAGCGCGCGCGTGGCCCGACGCGAACACGCCGAGGACGGTCATCGCGATGC
>JAGQQW010000173.1 GCA_020426005.1 Planctomycetota bacterium
GAGTGGGTCGGGGACAGCCCCGCCGGTGTCGAGTGTTCCCAGGACGGGAAGAGCCTCTTCGTGACGCTGTCGACGTGGAGCGCGATCGGCGTCTTCGATAGTACGACACTGCGTGAGGCCGTTCCGGGATTCGGGCGCATCGAACTCGTCGACGATTGGACGAAACCGGTCCAAGGCCTCCGCGAACCGCGCGCGGTGCAGCGCGTCGGTGACAAGCTGTTCGTCCTCGGATTCGGTGGGGGGCACTCGTTCTTCCACGACTTCGACCTCTGGGGCGTCGATCTCAAGACTGGCCAGCTCTCATCGCTCGGCGGTCTCGGGACGCAGAAACCGAGCCTGCGCGCAGACAGCCGAGGCCGGCTCTGGGCGCTCGGCGGCGACGCGCAGAACGCGCTCCGTGGTCAAGCGGCAGTCGCGGCGGCACCGACTGGGTTCGTCAAAGCGCAACTCCACCGGATCGACAATCCCGGCACGACACAGGTCCAGGTCGCGACGCGTGATCTCCACCGAGACGCAACGGGGGCGGTGGTTGCCAAGAGTCGTGCGCTCGGGCTTCCGTACGACCTCGCGATCTACGAGCCACGCCAAGACGTGTTCAAGGTCTACGTCGCCGCGTTCGGCAGTGATCGGATCGGCGTCGTCGATGCGCGCGATGCGGATGCGAGCAAGTGGACGATCACGACGATCTCGGTGCCGCTGCGTGCAGGCACGCGTTCGCAGATGGCAGGGCCGCGGGGAATCGCGCTCAAACCCGCCAACCCCGCGGACCCGAAGGACCCGGGTGCTCGCCTCTTCGTGCTCGACAAGCTCGATGCGACGATCGTCGCGATCGACCCGGAGACCGACAAGGTCGTGGCGCTCACGCCGCTCGCCCATGATCCCGTACCCGACTACGTGCGACGTGGGCAGCGCTTCCTCTACTCGACCGATCTCTCGGGAACCGGTTTCGTGTCGTGCGCGAGTTGTCACCTCGATGGTCGCAACGACGGGCTCGCATGGGACCTCAGCGATGCGACGGCTCCGAAGGCCCTCGATGCGAAGCTCCTCGATGGCGTGACCGACGGAAGCGTGCGAGGCGCGACGAGCTATCCGGCGACGAAGGGATTCATGGTCACGCAATCGCTGCAGGGACTCGTGCAGGGAGAAGTCGCGCCTCCGTCGGGCAAGTTCTTCTCGACCGTGCCGCATCACTGGCGTGGCGACCAGGACTTCCTCGCGTTCAACGGAGCCTACGTCGACCTTCAAGGCATGCCGAATCTCGGTGGTTCGAACGAGCCGAAGCGAGGGATCTCGAAACTCTCGATGCGCGAGTTCGAGGAGTTCACGCACTCGATTCACTACCCGCCCAATCCCGAGCAACCCAAGGACCGGCGCCACAGCGGTACGTTCGGGGATCCGGATCGGCAGGACGGGTCGCTCGGCGCGCGTGGGCTCAAGCTCTTCCACACCGAGCCGGTCGCGGACGCCTCTCGCGTCAACGAACCTGCCCTCGCCGGCCGCTCGTGCGTGCAATGTCACACCTTGCCGGACGGGAGCAACCACCACATCACGCGCACCGGCATCACCAACAATCAACCGATCGAAACGGCGACGCTGCGCGGGCTGAAGCAGAAGGAAGGCGTCCTCGAGAAGACCGCGACTTCGCCCGGCAAGGTGACGATCGGTGAGTTCGGAACCGAGCACTCCGGATCGCTGCGGTCGATCAGCGACTTCAACACGTTCGTGTTCGGACACGAGTTCCAGGGGCGTCAGGATCTGCTCGATGCGATCACGACGTTCGTGCGCGAACTCGACCACGGCGTCGCTCCGATCGTTGGAGTCTCGTTCACGATCGATGCCACGGTCGCCAAGCACGGTGCGATCGCGGCGGCCTTCGATTATCTCGAACGGCAGGTCGACGAGGGCAACGCGGGGCTGACAGCCAGGCTCTACGTTCGTGGCGCGACCTCGATCGAGGTCGGCCTGTGGTTCGATCCGACGCGCGGTCGGTGGATCGAAGAAGCTTCGGGCAGCGTCGTTCCTCGAGCCGCGATGCTCGCGAAGCTGCAGGGCGCGGCGGATCGACTCTTCGTCGAGTCGGTACCGCTCGGAGACGACCGCAGACTTGCGTCGTTGCGTGGTCAGGCGCGCACGACGAGCGGCGCTGCCCCGAGCGCGCTCCGACTCGAACCCATGCGGCCGATGGTGGCCTGGCGCGATATTCCGAGGCTCACCAAGAATTGGGTGCCGGGCACCCAGCAAGATCCGATGTCGTTCTTCTGGGATGGCGCGTGGTCCGATACGAAACAGCCCGTGCCGACACCGCCGACCCTTCGCGAACTCCGGACTCTCCAATACGGTTTGATCCAGGACGGCAAGCTCGCGATTCGGATGCGTCACGAAGCGCCGCGTCGCTTCCGCATCTCGGGTCGCGACATCCGGCCTGGCGCGCGCCTCGTGCTGTTCTTCACGGACGATGCCACGCTGCCGCCGCCACACGCGCAGTTCGACAAGATGTCGGTCCTCGACATGCCGATCTACGCGACGTCGGAGACGTCTTCTGCGGGTCACGCCATCTTCGAGACCGCAGTCGAGGCCGCACCGAAGCTCGCGTACGCACTGTTGCTCGGAGGGCCCGCAGCACCCGGCGTGCGTGAAACGTTCGCCCGAACGCTGCAAGAGCCGCCATCCAAGGGCAGTTTCTACCCTGCGACTTGGAATCGTTACCTCGTCTTCGTCGTCAACGAGGACGGCACGTTCGCGAGCGGCGGTTGGCAGGCGCTCACGTTCGACGGCTAGTTCACGGCTTCAGCGCGGCCGGCCGTCGAGAAAGCGCAGGCCCGTACTTGTCGCATAGACGATGATCCCGTTGTCGCAGCGCGAAGGTGCAGTCGTGACGGTCGGTGGTTCGACGACGTGTCGCAGCAAGACGCGCCCGTCGCTCGCATCGAGGACGGCGAGCGAGTCGCCGATCGTGAGCACCCGTGTACCATCGCTCGTGAACACCGGTCTTCCTGAGAGTTCACGGCTCCAAAGCGGTTCGTCCGTATCGAGGTCCCACAACGCGATCCAGGAACGCGGGTTGTGCAGGACGCGTGTCGCGAAACGGCTGTCGACCGGAGACACGATGACGTCTGCGTGCGTCCAGCCTTCACTTCCGCCCGGCAGGGTACGGTTGGCTTCGAGACGACCCGTGTCCGCATCGAGGATTCGAAGCCGGCCGTCTGCCGAGACGACCAGGACTTTGTTTCCGTCCCTGGTGAAACAGCACTGCGTGATCGCGGCCGACCGACCGTTCGATTCGATACGCATGGACCATCGAGGTCGCAGCCCCGTCGTCTCCCAAACTTCGAGGCGACCGCTAGCGTCTCCGGTCACACCCAGATCACCGCGCTGGCGCACGTCGATCGAAAGACTGATCGCCGAGTGGATCTTCCTCTCGATGACGAGGTGCCAGGTCCGTGTGTTCCAGACCGCAACGGTCCCCGTCATGTCCGTGGCGTAGCATCGTTCCGCTTCGGGATCGAAGGTCACGAAACTACGCCGGCAAGGAATCGGCGTGTCATTGATCTTCTCGCGCGTCGAGCCGTCCCAGATCTCGATCGTGCCCTCGGACGACGTGACGGCAAATCGATTACTACCGCGTAGGGCAGAGACGGCTCGCGTGCTGTCGGGTTCGGAGGTCACGATCTGGTCCAAACGGTGCGAAGCGCCCAGCTTCCAGACGCGGATACCACGTCCGTTGCGTCCTGCCGTCGACAACACGGTGCGATCGTCGGCGAAGACAGGCGTCGTCACCGGGTGGTGGTGACCGAACAACTGTTCCGTCCGTTGCCACGTCGTCGTATCCCAAGCGTGAATTCCCGAGCGTCCTGCCGTCAAAAGCGTGTTCCCGTCGGGGCTGACGGCGACGTACGCATGATCGTTGCCGACGTGATCGAGCACACGTCGCAGTTCTCCGGTACGCAAGTCCCAGAGTCGAACCTCGCCGTTCCAGCCACCAGAAGCGAGCCAAGCGCCGTCCGGATCAGCAGCGATGCTCTGCACCCACGAAGAGTGTCCGCACAGGACGTGAGTTCGCTGACGCGTTTGCATGTCGTACACGCGAACCGTGCCGCCACGGCGCTTGTCGTCGTCGAAGTCGCGACAAGCAGCAAACGCGTGTTTCCCGTCGGGTGACCACGCGAGCATCGACATCGCGAAGAACCCGCGATCCAGTTCTGCCAATGTTGCGCGAGTACTCGCATCTCGAAGTTCGAGTCGTCCGTTGTGCGAGATCAAGATGCTGCGTCGATCGGGCGAGAGGGCGAAAGCTGGCCAACGGCGGATCCAGTTTTCGCGATGGAGCTCTACTCCTGTCGTCGGGTCGAGGACTCCGTGCCACCAGAACAGTCGTTTCGAACCAAGGTCGATTGCGAACGGATGAGCGATGACGTTCTGTTTCGTCCACGAATGGAGGCGTTTGAGAGAAGGCCACTCGAACGCCTGGAATTCGAACGAGTTCGGCGTTCTACCGACCGTCATGAGGCGCGCAGCGGCCCGATCGAAGTAAAGCGTGACGGGGTTGATACCCGGCAATTCCAGGCACGCGTCGCTGCGATCGGACAATCGATCGAGGTAGTGCCATTCCCAACCTCGATCTACCGCGGCGCATTCCCGAAGACGCACAGTCATGTCCATGGCATCCGAGCGCTCGTACGCCAGTTGCGCGAAGGTCAGTGCGTTCGTGTAGACACGTCGACGAAGTGTGCTTGCTTGTTCACTCAAGGCCCGGTTCGCACGGACCTCCAGGGCACCGACGAGAGCAAGGCTCACGATCGCGATCGCGATGCCCGCCGCGAGTGCCGGGTTGCGGAGCAACCACTTCTTGAATGCCAGCCAGCGACCATCACCGTAGGCGTGGACGATACGACCCTCGAGATAAGCGCCGAGATCCTCGGCCATCGACATCATCGCCGGATACCGATCGTGCGGATCACGAGACATCGCCCGCGAGCAGATCGCGGAGAGTTCCGGTGGAGGTCCGTGTCGGCCGCGCGGGATAGGTTGCGGCGGACCCGAGCGGACGGCCTGGAGCGCGACCTGGCCGGAGATGCGCTCTCCGTTGTCATACGGGCGATGACCGGTCAACACGTGGTACAGGATCGCGCCGGCACCATAGACGTCACTGCGTTGGTCGACTTCTTCGACACGGCCAGCGGCCTGCTCGGGTGCCATGTAGGACGGTGTGCCGACGACGTCTCCCGTCATGGTTTGCAAGGGAGAACCAGAGTCGCTGTGCGACGTATCACTGCGGTCCGTGCGAACGTGGTCCGTTTCGTGCCTCGAACTCGGCTGCTGCGCTGATGCCGCTTCGCCGCTTCGAAGCGCGTCGTCGCTCGCACGTGCGAGGCCCCAGTCCATCACGTAGGTTTCACCGAACTCACCGACCATGATGTTGCTCGGCTTCAAATCCCGGTGCAGAACGCCGCGGCTGTGCGCGTAGGCAACGGTCTCGCACACGCGTCGCAAGATGCCGACGATCGTCGTGAGCACGGCAGAGTCGCGACTCCCACGGCGCTCGTCGAGGATCACGGCAAGCGTCTTGCCTCGAACGAGCTGCATCGTGAAGTAATGTTCGCCACTCGACAGCTTGCCAACGTCGTGAACCGCGACGATGCCGGGGTGGACGAGTTGTCCGAGCACTTGCGCTTCGTTCTTGAGCCGCGACTGACGGCGTTGCCACACGATGGAATCGAGTCCGTCGACCTGCCGCCTCACGATCTTCATCGCTAGCGTTCGGCGTAGCTCGTGATCCCAGACTTCGAGCACCGAGCCCATGCCGCCCGTATCCAGCTCACGCAGGATTTCGTATCGATCCGTGAGGCCGTCGAAGCGGCGCAGATTCTCGTCCGCGTCTCCGAGCGTCCGTTCACCGAGCGCCGAGGCTCCGGCTCGATAGTCATGCCACACGCGAGTGATCTGGCGCGCGAGGTCGGGTCGCAATGCGAGTAAGTCTTCGAGCCTCAGTGCGCGTCCGAATCGCTCCGCGTCGGCGATTCGTGCGAGCACGAAGGTCTCGGCATGGTGCCTACGAGAGCTGGCAGAATCCGTCGTCATGGATTCGCTGTTCCGTCGACCGAGGAATCGCGTCGTGCTTCGCAGTTCACGCCGAGGATCGTATCTGGATCGAACGCATGCAGGGGTGACCAGTCCGCAGTTGTCGGTCCCTTTGCCCATGGAGGAAAAAGTCCTCAATGAGTCGTGTTCACGAATGTACTGACTCGAACGATGCGCTCATGTTTTTCGTTTCTCGCGGCGGATCGCGACCCCGTCGCGCGCTGACGGAGTACGGGACAGTCTTTGCTGTCACAAGTCCCAAGACGCTTCGAGGAGAAAACCCACAATGGGCATACACCGTTTCGCGCTGTTCACAGGCATCCTGGCTTCTGCGCTCGCAGCTCAGATCTGCCCTCCACAACAAATTCCAGGTCCGCGCGGTGCTGCGTACGGATACTTCTGTGATGTCTCCGGCGACCTTGCTGTCGTTTCGGAAGACGAGGCTGTCGTCAATGGACAGGGCAAGGCAGGTCGGGTTCATCTGTACGAACGGCGCGCGGGCACTTGGACTGCGGCTGGGACGCTCGAAAGTCCGTTCCCGATTCAGAGTGGCCGCTTCGGCAACGGTGTCGCCGTCGAGAACGGCGTGATCGTCGTGGGAGAGTTCGGTGCGAACGGCGGGAACGGACGTGCATGGGTCGTCGAGAAGGTTGGCTCGACTTGGAAGTTCGCCGAACTCACGCGGACGTACACCGGCGGAACCTGGATGGGGCAATCCGTGGCGATCTCAGGGAACACGATTCTTGTCAGTAGCGAACGCTTGGGTGTCGTTCTCGCGTATGAACGTCCAGCGGGTGGATGGACGAGCCAATCGACCATATCGGAGTATTTTGCGATCAAACCAACTGGGCAGATCGGTGACTTCGGTGCACACATCAGCGTCTCGGGCCAGCGAGCGATCATCGGGAACGCGACGAAGAGTGAGGTCTACATCGTGCAACGCGTCTTCAACCAGTGGAGCATCCTGCAGGTGTTGACGACTTCTGCCGCTGGAGCCGATCGGTTCGGAAGCGCCGTCGACATTCACGGGGACATTGCGGTGGTCGGCGCAGTTTGGGATGGAAACACCGCAGGTGCTGCCTACTGCTTCTTGCGAGACTCGACGGGCAACTGGCAGCAAACGAGTCGATTCGTCGAAGGCAACCGTGTCTACGGTCACTCGCTAGGGCACGGCGTTGCCGTGTCCCGCAACCCGAACACCGACGGTCGCGTGGCAATCACGGCGATCGGTAGTGGCACGTTGTACGTGCACGACCCCGATGATCCGAAGAAGCTGACGACGTGGACGACGCGTCGAAGCGACTTACCGCAGCCAGCTGCTCAGGCGCGCTCGATGGGGCTTGACGGGACCAGCGTTCTGATCGGGTCCAACTTCACGCAGGTCGGAGAATACGCATTCTTCTACGACATCGGTGGGCCCTATCAGGCCGGTAGCTATGCGTCCTTCGGCAGTGGATGTGCAGGAACCGGCAACAAGGTTCCGGTGCACAGCGGCAGCGGCACTCCAGAACTCGGGAAGCAGCTCAGTTGGGATCTCACGAATGCAGCGAGCAGTTCTGCTGCTGCGTTGCTCCTTGGTGTCGTGCCGCTCGACATTCCGCTGTGGAGTACCTGCCGCGCGTACGTCGTACCGATATCGGTCGAAGGAATGCTGACGTCTGCGTCGGGATCCAGCGCGTTCCCGTTGACCGTTCCCTGTGATCCCGCCTTGGTCGGCGGAGTCGTCCGCACGCAGTATCTCGTCATAGACTTCGGCGCAGCGCACGATCCCAAGCTCGTACTCACGAACGGGCTCGACACGAAGATCGGCGGCTATTGAGCCGAGCTTTGGCGGCGCAGAGCAGCTCCGAGAGCGATCACGGCACGCTGGTGGAGTTTCTGGACCGCGTTCGGGCTTCTTCCCATGGCTTCGGCGACGGCATCGAAGGCCAAACCGTCGACCGACCTCAGTTCGAGGACTCTGCGGTATTCGAGTGGTAGGGTCTCGAGCGAGCCGATGAGCTCTTCGAGACTCTCTCGTCGACAGACTTCTACGGAAGGCGTCGGATCGGGGCTGCCGAGTTCACTTGCTGCTCGCGAATCCGAGAGGTCGCCACCGACGAGTTCGCGCTTGCGACGCAAGGCATCGCGAATGCGATTGTGCGCGATGCGCGTCGCGAGTTTGACCAAGTGCTCGTCATCGTGGACTTCGAGTTGCTTCTCGAGGATCTCCGAGTAGGCGTGTTGCACGAAGTCGCCCGATTCGGCGATGCGCCGCGCTTGTTGACCCATCAGTGTTCGGACGCGGGCGAGGACCTCTTCGCGACAACGCGACAGGCGGTTTTGGTTGTCGGAATCCGGTGAGGAGGCAGTCGGAGGCATCCGAGTCTCGGTCCGATGGCGACGATGCAGATAATCGAGGGGGGCGAAAGACTTTGTGCGACAGTGTATCGCGCATCGGAGCAGGCCGCGGTTCTCCGGCTGCTGTCCATACGTCAGTCGCTCGCAGTCGAAGACTCGCCGACGTGGCTGAGGTCGAAACCGCTCGATTTGCTGCTTCTCTGTGTTGTGCTCGGCTCGCGGCGAGCGAAAATCGCACGTTCTCATGACGCCGACTGGAGTCCTCCCTGCCACGAGACTGCGTGTTCACGCGCGTTCGGGCTTCGGTTGACGCTGACTCCACTGCGATCGGGTCCGATCGCCGCTGCCCTCGCACGCGCGCATCGACCACGGACCAGACTGCATCGCACCATCGACTGATGAGTTGTCCGCCCCGACCTGCTCGTCGAGGTTCGCAATCCCTACCGTCTGCATTCGTTCCCCGCTCCTTTTCGAACGCTTTTCCGAGTCTCTTCCAACCATGACCGAGAATTCGAAGATCCGAAACGACGCACTCACTGCAATCGAACGCGTCGCCACCGAAGTCATCGCACCCGCCGCAGCTACCGTCGATCAGAGCGGTGCGTTTCCGGAAGCATCCATCGACGCCCTCGGCAAGGCCGGCCTGCTGGGCCTGATCAGCGCACCCGAAGTCGGTGGGCTCGGCGCCGACCTCGGCACTGCGGTGCGCGCGATCGAACGCATCGCGCGCGCGTGCGGTTCGACCGCGATGACGACCACCATGCACTATTGCGGCACGGCGGTCGTCGAGGCTCACGGTGACGAAGCGACGCGCCGCGAGCTCGCGAGTGGAACGCGCTTCACGACACTCGCGTTCTCGGAATCTGGTTCGCGCAGTCACTTCTGGGCACCGGTCAGCACCGCGACGGCCGAGGGCGACATGGTTCGCCTCGACGCGCGGAAGAGTTGGATCACGTCAGCATCGCGCGCCACGGACTACGTCTGGTCGAGTCGTCCGACGGCGGGGAGCGAAGCGAGCACGCTCTGGCTCGTTCCCGCAAACGCCGAGGGCATCGCTCCCCAAGGGCAGTTCCACGGCATGGGGCTGCGCGGCAACGACTCGACGCCTGTGGTCGCCGAAGGTGCGAAGGTCTCCGTGTCGAAGCGACTCGGTGACGACGGTGCGGGATTCGGGATCATGATGCAGACCGTGCTGCCGACGTTCAGTTTGCTGATTGCGGCAGGTGCACTCGGCCTCATGAGCGGTGCGCTCGAGCGCACCGTGCAACACGCAGGTGGAACGAAGTTCGAGCATCTGCAGTCGAATCTCGCGAGCCTGCCGACGATCCGCGCACAGGTCGCGCGCATGTCTGTCCTGACCGACATGGTGCGGACGCTTCTCTACGACGCGGCCGACGCCGTGACGAACGGACGTGAGGATGCGATGTTACGTGTTCTCCAGGCCAAGGCGTCCGCGGGTGAGACGGCACTCACCGTCGTCGACCACGCGATGCGCGTCTGTGGTGGGGCAGCGTTTCGTGGGGACGTCGCGGTCGATCGCTATTTCCGCGATGCACGTGCTGCCAACGTGATGGCACCGACCACCGATCAGCTCTACGACTTCATCGGGCGTGCGGTTTGCGGTTTGCCGCTCTTCGATGCTGCAGACGATGCCTGAGAGACGGACACGATCACACGAGAGGAGATTCTTGACATGACACGACCACTGATGCTCGGCGCTGTCGCCTACGACCCGAAGGTCGTCACCATTTGGGAGGGATTCAAGCAATGGTTCGGTGGGCGCGGTCTCGCCTTCGACTACATGCTGTACTCGAACTACGAGCGTCAAGTCGAAGGCCATCTCGCCGGTCAGTACGATGTCGCTTGGAACTCACCACTCGCGTGGATCGAACTCGAGCGTGCGGCGAAGAAAATCGGCAGAAGCGTCCAGGCGATCGCAATGCGCGACACCGATTGTGACCTGACCTCGGTGGTCGTCGTGCGCGAGGATGCGGGGATCGGTTCGCTCGACGATCTGCGCGGCAAGACGATCGGCGTCGGTGCGAGCGACTCGCCGCAGGCGACGTTGATTCCGCTTCACTTCTTGGCGACGCAAGGGCTCGATCCGGAGAGCGCCTGCAACGTGCGCCGCTTCGAGATCGGCGTTGGCCTGCACGGAGATCACATCGGCGGCGAGCGTCATGCGGCAAAGGCGCTGATGCAGGGCGAGGTCGATGCCGCGTGCATGATCGATGGCAATCACTTGCTCTTCTCGACCGAAGGCACGCTTCCTCCCGGTAAGACGCGCATCCTCGCGCAGACCGGCACGTACGATCACTGCAACTTCTCGGTCTTCGACGACTCGATCGACGATCGAGTGACGCGCTTCCGTGAGCTGTTGCTCGGCATGCGCTACGACGATCCGGAGGTGCGACCACTGCTCGATCTAGAAGGGCTCAAGGAATGGCGTCCAGGCCGCACGAGTGGGTATGCGCTGCTCGAAGCGGCGGTCGATCGCACCGGGGCGATCGACGACTGGCTCGGTGGATCGAGCACATGAATCCCATGTCGGTCGTCGATCTCGGCGATCTCGGACTCGACCGCGGTGGCCACGTGCTCGTGAAGCGCGCACTGCGCAAGTTGTCCGTCGGTGATTCTCTGCGCGTCCGTGGATCGGATCCGCAGCTTGCCGTTCACCTGCGCGGGTGGTGTCGGGCACAGGGTCACGAACTCGAGATCGACGAAACGGGTGAGCATCGCGAGGTCGTGGTCCGACGCGGAGGTGCCGAGGACGGCCGCTGGGCGCGTGCAGAGCGTGCTGGTCGTGCCGACCCCGATGCGGAGGACGCGGTTGCCGAAGAGCCGCCGGCGCGGTGGGGGCTCGCGGCGCGGGGAGCTGTCGTCGAACTCGGCAGCCCCGAGTTCGAGTTCCGACTGACGTCCAAGATCGAGTGCTGGGCGGACGAGGCGCGCAGGATCTACTTGCAGGCCATCGCATCCCAGTGGGATCCGGAGACCGCGATCGACTGGTCGGTCGCGACCGAACTGCCGGACGAGATCGAGGATGCGATCGTCCAGGTCATGACTTACCTGATCGAGAACGAGACCGCCGCACTCGTCGTTCCTGCGCGTTTCGTCGCTCAGTTGCATCCGCACTTCAAAGAAGTGATGCAACTCCTGGCGGTGCAGGCCGCCGACGAAGCACGGCACATCGAAGTGTTCACACGACGGGCACTGCTGCACCGTGAAGAACTCGGTCTCTCGACAGCCGGTGGCCAGTCCTCGCTCAAGACGCTCGTGGACGAGCCGGACTTCGCGCTCGCCTCCTTCCTGCTCTCCGTGCTTGGCGAAGGCACGTTCCTGTCCCTCTTACGCTTTCTCGAAGTCCACGCGCCGGATCCACTCACGCGCCAGATCATGAAGCTGACGGCGCAGGACGAGGCGCGTCATGTCGCTTTCGGGATGGCGCATCTGAGACGCCACGTCGCGCGCGATCCGAGAGAACTCGATCGACTCGAGGATGCCGTGCATCGACGCCACGACGTGCTGCGGCGCACCGCGGGTCTCAACGAAGAAGTGTTCGATGCACTCGTGCTGCTCGCTGCAGGCAGCTACGAACGCAGCGACATCGCCGCGGGTTTCGACAAAGTCGCTCAGCTGCAGCAAGACATGGACACGAGTCGACGCAAGC
>JAGQQW010000174.1 GCA_020426005.1 Planctomycetota bacterium
TGCCGGTGACCGGCACACGGCGTGTCGACGTGGTCAAGTTCGCGTCGAGCCCTGGCGCATTGCCGACGGGCAGGAACGTCGCTGCCGCGTTGTAGACGACGGTGCCGAGGCCGGCGACTGCCGAGTAGTTCCCTCCGCCGATCCCTTGATACGCTTGCAGCGTGCAGTCTCCGGCAATGGTCGCGTGCGACGTGATGTCGAGCGAGAGTCCAGCGCGCACGCCGACTTGGGGCGCACCTGCGATCGCGCGCGTCGCGCCGAGCAAGACGGTGGAGTTGATGGACCAGATACCGTGTTGGCCACCGAAGGGATTCACGCGAGAGTTGTAGTGAGACCCTTGGATCGTCGAGTTCTTGATGGACACGTGGGAGCCGGTGACGGTCACGTTGCCGCCGGAGAACTCTTCGATCGTCAGGTCCTTGCAGTTCACCGCTTCGATCTTGGGACCGCCATAGAACGTGGCGGTCTTGATCCCCGCGAGCAGGACGGGTCCGTCGCAGTCCTTCACCAGGATCTTGTCGACCTCGACGTCTTGCAGGACGAAGCTCTGACCGGCCGAGATCTTCGAAACCTCGAAGCTCAGAGCGAGGGTGATCCGCGCACCGTTCTTTCCATGGATGAAGAGTGGCTTCTGGATGAGGATCGGCTGACCGAGCGGCGCATACGTGCCGCTGAACAATATGACGTCGCCGGGTTGCGCCGCCTGGATCACGGTTCCGAGTTGTTGGCCGACGGCGACGTGGGTGGTTTGAGCCGCGAGGCTCGCGCCGCACGCGATCGCGGCGGCGAGGATGATTCGTTGCATGACGTTCTGGGTTCGAGACGTTGCGAAACTACGGATGCCTCGATGCACACGTAGGGAGAGCTATGCGCCTCGGTGGGAGCGTTCACTCTAGCTTGTTGGCGCCGATCGAGAGCTTCGTGTGGAGATCGGCGGCAGGAATTCCGCACGATGCGGTTTCTACATTCGACATCCGGTGCAACGCGTGGGAAGCGAGACCTCGCATGCGCTCGCGGCGTTCGAGCGCGTCGTTCTCACGGTGGACGGCGGTCGTCCCGAGGTTCGGACGCGACGGTACGTGACTTGCGCAACGCCAGGCGACGTACGCAACGAACGAGCAGCCTGAAGGGAACGTTCGCGTCGTTGCCTTGGATTCAGCGACCTCGCTGCGATCGGAATGCGATCGCGGGTCCTGCGAATCCGGTGTCACGAACTGTGAATCAAAGAACAACAGGGGATGCACATGATCTATTCGAAGAAAACACTGTGGACTTCGGCGGCGCTCTTCACGCTGTCGAGTGTGTCGCTCGCTCAGGAAATTCCAGCACCCGACCGTGCGCCGGCACAGAAACCCGCGACCGTCGGCAAGAGGAACGACACGCAACAATCACGTGAAAGCATCGGTGATGCCTTCCGCGATTTGCGTCGAGCAACCTTCGCGAAGCTGCAGCGGCACTCCGAGAAGTGGAGCGCAGGCGAGACGCCGACGCCCGTGACACCTGCGGAAGATGCAGCGGACGGCGATACCGACGAGGCGAAGGTCGTGGCGACCTCCGCGCGTCCGAGCCGTAACGCACCGCAGCTCCAAGAGAATCGACTCTTGGTCGCGATGGCGCCCGGTGGTCTGCTCGCCGGCGCTCCCGTCATGACGCATCGCATGGCCGCAGAGACTCCAAAAGCCTCGGCGACACCCATTCAGGATCGCAAGTTCGACGGGGGCGATTCCGTTGCCGGCATGCTCCTCGTTTGGGAGCGAAACGACGATCGGAGTCGCGGCATCGGTCGCACTGACGTCGGTCGATCGGAGCAAGAGCGCTCGGCAAGCGAGGAGTCTGGTGCGCCGATGGAGGCGAGCGGTACGGTCGAGGCAGAACGCAAGCGATTGAACGAGCTTCGCGGTCTCGAACCTGGTGTCTACTGCATCAAGCGCTCCGGCGACTCGGTCTGGCTCGAAACGCAATCGGGCATGACCGTGTTGCGCACGACGGTCTTTCGCAAAACGGCTGGACGCGTGCCGGACGAAGCGTCCGGTGATTCCGCTTCGAGCGGTTCGAAATCCGGGGAGCTCACTGCGGACACGGCCGGCGAATCCACGAAGCGTCGGCGTGCCTCGAAGGGGGACGACTCCTCGTGGGACTACATTTTCGGAGCCATCACGAAGGAAGTCATGACCTCGAAGGGTTGGGACTCGACCTCCGGTCAATGAGAGAGGCGATGCTCTTCGAACTCGTCGAGAGCCCGTCCACGCGCACGAGAAGAACGTGATCCGAGTGGTCGCATCGTGACGAACCGTGCACACTGCTTCCCGTGAACGCCGACCCTTCTGACAAGCGCCTCGACGAACCTCGTGACGAACCATCGGACGAGCACGATCGAGCGGCGTCGGAGGCACCGGGCCACGGCGTCGACGAACGCCTCGACGATCTCAATCGCAATCTGCGCGAAGCGGCTCATCCGGGCATTGGTGCCGGGATGACCTTCGCGGTCGTCGCGCTGCTCGGTGCCGGCGCGGGCTACTGGCTCGACGGGCGCTTCGGCACGACGCCGTGGCTCGTGATCGCGGGCACGCTCTTCGGAGCCGTGTTCGGGTTCATCCATCTCGTCGAGACGATCGCGCCCGGGACGCTCTTCAAGGCGCGGCGCACGCGACGCTGAACGACGTTTTTTGGCCGCGTCCTGGCCAGGCCGACGTCGCGCCTGGTAAGAACGCGCGGATGTCCGCTCCCGTCACGACCAAATCCAGTCCAGCACGCGCCATCGTTCTCGCCTCGGCGGTGCCGATCGTGATCGCGGTCGCGACGTGGTTCTTGGCGCCGACCATGGCGGACGATCCCGAAGCGACCCCCGCGCTCCGCATGGGTGGTTTGATCGGCGCCGGATGCGGACTCGTCGTCGCGTTGCTCGTCGGCGTGTGGACCTATCGCGCGTGCCAGCAGAAGGGCTCGGCCTTTCTCGCGCCGCTCGCATTCGGCTTCTTGCTCAAAGCAGCCGGCCTCGCGCTCGGCACCTGGCTCGTCTACACGCAAATCGGGCGCGGCGCGCACATCGTGTTCGCGTTCGCGTTCGTGGCCGCGGTCTTCGGGTTCGGCCTCGTCGCGACGCCACGGATCAGTCGCCAGCGCGTGATCTGATCGTCGTGAGCACGACGAGAGTCGGCGAGATGCGAGCCAAGTGGCGAATCAACGGACGACGAGTTCGACGTCGAGGGTCTGTCCACTCTTCAGGATCAGGGGAAACGCCGTGAGTCCGTACTCCTTGGCCTCGAATGGCGGTGTGTAGAACACGAAGTAATCGCGCGGCGCGAGGCCGGACAGCACGAACGTCCCGTCGTGCGACGTCAGGATCGCGGTCTCGAATCCGGGGTGGGCCTTCGTGCGTCGCGTGCGCTTGTCGAGCTTGAACTTCAGGCGTATCCCGCCGAGCGGGATGCCGTTCTTGTCGACGACCTTGCCACGCACGCATGCGGCTCGCTCACAACGGATCTCCAACTTCGGCAACGCGCCGGCGCCGTCCAGTTCGAATGGGTCCGAATTGCCCCAGCCCGCGTTCCCATGGGTCTCGAGGCGCATCTTCGGAGAGCCGCCGAAGAAGCCCGGTGGCACACCGCCGACGAACTCGAAGTTCCCTCGCCGATCCGTCATGACCCAGAACCACGGTTGCCATCCCGAATCGACGAGTGGTCGCGCGTTCGCGAGCTGGGTGCACAGCCACACGATTTGGTGTGCAGCAGGCGATCCATCGGCGCCGAACGCACGTCCACGGATCGCGGCCGTCGGTCGGACCTCGAGGACGTAGTCGCGTTCGGGGTCGTAGCGGTGCGACGGCAGTCGGAGCGGACCCAACGCGTGTGGCATCGCAGGCAACGCGAACCGAAAGCGATCTTCGAGCCGCAGAGACTTCGTCGTCGTTTCGAATGCGCCCTTCTCGTCGGTCTTGGCCGTGCCGATGTGGCGATCCTCTTTGTCGAACACGTGCACGACGAGTTCGCTGAGTGCCTTGCCATCCGCGTCGACGACATGCCCGCGGAGCGGCAGCTCTTCGAGCGGCCGCATGGTGAATGTCCGCTCGCGCACGCGTTGGCCGAGCGACACGCTTTGTTCGATGCTCTCTTGATACCCCTCGCGGTGCACGGTGATGCGATAGTCGAGTGCTTCGGGGCCGCGCGCGGACCACGTGCCGTTGGCGTCGGTCACCCCGCGAGCGAGGCGTGGCGGCAACGGCGCTGCGAAGCCGCGCTGCGGGAACGTGTGCACACGCACTTCGCAACCCGCCAGCGGGCGGCCATCGAGGTCGCGCACGACGACGGAGTAAGGCGCTTGCTCACCGGTCTCGAGCACGAAGTCGCACCGCGTCTTGCCGGACCAGATCGTCGGCGCATCGAGGTAGCGATATCCTTCGGCACCAATTGCGACATGGAACGTGCCGAGGGGGACGCCGGCGACTTCGAAGTTGCCCTGTCCGTCTGTCGAAGCCGTCCACCGGAAGTCCTCCTCGGATCCGTTCTGCGTTTCGAACGCCACGACGATCGAAGCACCTGCGATCGGGCGCTTCTGGCCGTCCGTCACGCGACCCGTCATCGTGGCCGCCGGTCGAAGCCGCAGCAGCGTTCCCGTGCGCTGCAACTCGTCGGAGGACAATCGTCGCTCTGCGAAGTCCTTCGCCATGACAACGAGAGTCGTTCGCTCGTCGACCGCTGACACATCGAGCGCGAAGGCACCGCTATCGCGCGTGCGCGCGGAGGCGATCACGTTCTGCGTCGCACTGTCGATCAAGCGGAGTTCCGCGTCGGCGATGGCGCCTTCGGCAGGGTCGACCACGCGGCCGATCCTCGTCGCTTGGCGAATCTTGGGTTCTCTGGTGCGCGCTTGTTGCGTAAGGACCGCGCCATGCACGGCCAAGAAGAGCGCGACGCAGGTGAGCCGCAGGATGGTTGCGCATGGGGACTGCATAACCGCGCAGCGTAACGCGGGAGGCAACTTGCGGTTCAACGATCCTGTGCGTGTCCGAATCTCGAATCCCGGCGAGGAACGATCACCGAACACGGACCAGCCCCGGCGCATGTCCGGAGCGGGACAAACCAGCCGGGCAAGTTCTTCCCGCTACGGTCGCGCCCCCGAAACGGACGAGCTACCGCGATCGCGGGGGCTCACTTCCCCGTGAGCTGCATCACCGGACTGAAGTCCAAGAACACGCGGCCGGTAGCGGCGGACGGATCCATCGACACGACCATGCTCACGCCGAGGCTCGGTTTGTTCTTCGTGAACGTCGCGGCCACGCCGTTGCCGGTCTTGATCGCCGGCTTGTTCCCGTCGATGTGCAGGAACAGATACTGCATGTAGATCGTCGCGCCAAACAGATGCGACACCGCGGGTGTCGCGAAGACGCTGGCCGTCCAGCCACTGTCACTCGAGTCCGCGCCCGCGAAGAACGTGCTGGGCATCAAGATGTCCGGGGACACGACCACGTCGCATTGGGGTTCTGCGATCCGCAGTGGTAGGGGCACGACACCGAATGCGGTCTTGTCACTGAGCCCGATCATCAAGAACGCGGCCGACGGGTTCGGCGGCGCGTCACTCGTGATTCGGATGTGCATTCCCGGGCGAAGGCTTCCCTTGACGACGCGCATTGCGTCGGGCTTCGTGGGCGCATCCCAGCAGGGCTTCCCGATCGGCGTCGTGGTTCCCGGTTCGAACTGGGTCGCGGCGTCGACAGGCCAGGACCATCGATAGGTCGGATTGTTCGACCGAGTTTCGAACTCGAGCACGAGGGTGCGATTGGATTGGTGCCAGAAGCCAGGAAGGAGCGGGATCGTCGGTGCTTCGGAGGGCGCGAACGTGGTCACCGAGCGTGTCTCCGAATCCGCGACTTTCGGAAGCGTGACTGCGCCGTCGAATACGAGTTGGCGCGACGTGCCGCGGTTCTGTGCGAAGTCGACGGAGGGCTCATCGACGCTTGCCGTACTCCAGCTCGCATAGATGCGCATCGACGCGGTTTCGGAGCCGTTCAACTTGCCGTATTCGTTGAGGAAACGGACGTCCTTGCGAAAGGAGAGTTGGCGAAGTTGTTTGCCCACCAGTCCTCGCAGCAACGACTCGTCGACGAGCACTTGGATGCGTCGCGTCGAGTTCGAACGGAAGTGGCTGTTCATGAATCGATTCCCATCCGTCGCCGTCGCCACGGGCGGAACGACGACCTGGACCTGAGCAGCTGCCGCATCGCCAATGCACGCAGCCGCGATCCACATCCAGGGCAAGATGGCGAGCGTGGGGGCACGTCCCATGGCAGCTCCTCGAGTTCGAATCGATCTTTGGTTGTACGTCCGCTGAGCGCGGATCAAGCCGTGCGACTGCGGTGGGTGTCGGTGGTTTCGTTGGTCTTGGTTCCGTTCCATCGGGGCACCTCAGGGGAACCGGATGATCAAATAGCCTGCTTCGCCGCCACTGGCTTTGAGCTTGACGAAGCGCTTTCCGGACAACTTGGATTTGGGAATCCGGAACGTCCCAGAACTCGTGTCGACATCGACCGAGGCCTGGCCGTCGATCTCGTACGACACCGTTTCGTCCGGCCCGTCATACGTGATCGTCAAGTCCTGATCCGTGCTTGGGGGATCGGGCTCGAAGGACCAGTCGTTTTCGCCTGACAATGCTGGACCTGCGATGCCGACGGTTCCGTCACTTGCACTCTGTCCCATCACGCCGCCGAGAAGCAGCGAGAGGACGGATGCGAGCGAGATGATACTGCGGCGCGGCATGAATCCTTCGCCAGTCGGACATCGAGAGAGCTACGAATCGTAAACTGCATCCAGGTGTGGTCAACCGCCGCGGTCCTCGAATCGGTGGACTTGCACTGAGGCGCGCCTCAGACACCCGACCTCGAGCGCTGTGTGCGCGCGTTTCCGTGACGTAACGCCAACTACGATCGCTCACCCCGGATCGGCCTCGAATGCGGGATTGGAGCGGTGACACACCACTTGCCGACCGTGGCACACCGCTTGCCCATTGCCGTGGCATGCACCTGAGACTCAAGAACTCGCGCGACCCGCTCACGCCTTGTGTGACGGCCATCGCCATCACTTTCGCGATCCATGCGCAGTGCACCGTATCTGCGCAGAACCAGTGGAAACCGCTCGTCGCCGCGCGCACGACCACGACGTCGATCTGGGCCGTCTCGGACACCGCACGGTATCGCGTCCTCAGTCTCGATCAGACGCAGGTCGGGTTGCAGCTGTCGATCGTCGATGCGAACCGCACACCCGTGCCGACGACGATTCCGAGTCCACTGCTCGCCAAGGGGATCGCAGGAGGCACGAACTCGGGGTTGATCGTCGTTGCTCGCGATACGACCGGGGAGGACGTGACCTTTCAGTGGAATGGTTACGCCTGGTCCCAGAGTCGACAGCGCGCGAGCGCGATGCGCATCCCGGTTGGCAATCGCCTCATCGGCACGCAGTATTGGCTTCCCTCGAGACTGTTCGTCAACTTGGCGACCGCGAAGATCGAACTCGATGAGTTCGACGCGCTTCGCTTGTCTTGGACCACACGCACCACGACGAATGCGCCAGCGACGACCTCCGAAGTCGCGGCCGCGGCGTCCAAGAACCACGACATCCTCTTGTTCGATGGCGAACGCGGCGAGACCTGGCTCTTGAGCGGAACGCAATGGACCAAGCAGAACGGCACGTCCCCGGGCCCGCGCGTCGGGGCCGCGATGGCGTACGACCTCTTCCGCGATCGCTTCGTCTTGCACGGTGGACGCGTCGAACAGAACGGCCAGGTCGTGACGCTCGACGAGACGTGGGAGTGGGACGGAGTGTGGCAGCTCCGTACGAAGGGCAGCGACCCACTCGATCGTCGTCACGGGCACTCACTCGTGTATTCGATCGCGCTCGGCAATCGCTGCCTTGCTGTCGGCGGCGCGGTCAGCAGCGGGCCGACCACGGGGGTGACCATCGCGCCGCGCGACGACGTGCGGGACTACGGCGTGATCTACACGCCCGTTGCCAAGAGTTTCGGTTCGAGCTGCAGCACCTACCGATCGGGACTCGATGCGAGTCTGCCCTGGGTCGGTGATTCGGTGGACGTCCGGTGGGGCCAACTCGAACCGATCGAAGACGCCGGCCTCGTGCTGACGGGATTCTCGCGCACGCAGTGGGGCAGCCTTGCGCTTCCACTCGATCTGAGTGCGCTCGGCAATGCGGGCTGCAGGCTCTACTGCAGTCCCGACCTCTTGCTCGTCGTGCCGCGCTACACGCAGTCGATTCGCTACACGCTTCCTGCGCAGAAGAGCATCCTCGGCGCGACCTACTTCCACCAAGTCGCGTCGCTCTTTGCCGGCAAGTGGAGTTGGTCGTCAGCGCTCGAGCTGCAGATTGGCGGGAAGTGAGTTCGAGCCGTCGCATCCGTAGGATGCAATAACCCGCCGTGGTTCACCCGGATCGTCGACGCGGGATTGTGGTCGTTGCTTGCGCTGCGGGTGCCGCGCGGGCTTTCGACGAGCGCGCGCGGTCGTGTCATGATGCATGATACCCACGACCGCACCAATCTCATGCAAACGACACGACTCTTCTCTTCGCACCTTCCGTATTCATACCGTGCGCTCGCAGCTCTCTGCGTCATCGCGATGTCGGTCTCGACGCAGACGCAGTTCGCGCAACTCTCTCGCCTCGACTGGCCGAACAACGTCGCTGAATCTGCTCGCATCGACGTGGCGGACATCGACTTGGATGGGGCCATGGATCTCGTCATCGCGAGATCCAATCTCGGGAGCATCCGGCCGATTCAACTCCTACACAACGACGGCTACGGCAACTTCACCGACATCTCGACCACCCTTCCGGCGCCTGGCGTCTTGAAGTCGTGGAACATCCAGTTCGCGCTTCTCGACGGGGACCCGTGGCCGGACATCGTCTTCACGGGCCTCGGCAAAGTGCAGGTCCTGCTCCATTCCCGCGTCGGAACCAAATACATCGACGTCTCCGCGACCAACTTGCCCGTCCACAGTGGCGACTACTACGGGCTTGCAGTCGGAGATGTCGACGGGGATGGCGACAACGACATCGTGCTCGGGGACGTGGGGGCGGGGCCCAACTTGCTCTTCGTCAACGATGGCACAGGGAAGTTCACGTCCGTCAACTTGCCGACGACGCCCGGAGGGAAAGCGTGGAGCCTCTCTCTCGCCGACGTGGACGGCGACAAGGATCTGGACATCTTCGTTTCGATCTCGGGAGCGACGAGGAGCAACGGTCTCTTCCTCAACAACGGCAAGGGCGTCTTCCAAGACGTGACGACGCAGAGGCTCCCCGCTTTGGGTGGAGCTGCGCGTAAGTCGATTCCGTTCGATGCCGACGGCGACGGGGATATCGATGTCTGGTACGCGAGGTACAAGAGTTCGGACGTGCTCCTGATCAACGACGGCACAGGCAAGTTCACGGACGAGTCGGCCCAGCGAACTCCATTGGTCGTGAGTGGCAGCTACGGCGGCACCGCGGCCGACGTCGACGAAGACGGCGATCTCGACATTCTGATCGCCAACTGGTCGGCATCGTTCAACGAGACGATCCAGCTCTATCTCAACAACGGCAAAGGCGTCTTCACCAACGCGGTATCGAGAGTGCCGAGCAAGCCGATCAACGCGTTGGACGTCGTCGCGATCGACATCGACAACGATCAGGACCTCGACTTCGCGTTCACGCACTGGGGTGCGCGCGACGGCGTCTACGTCAATCTCGAGGGCCAGCTCTACGCGGACAACGCACCGACCATCGGAACGACGTGGGCGTTCGACATGTATGCCCGACCGGGCTACGCGAGCCTATCGCAGGTCTGCGGAGTCTTCCTCGGCGTCAACAACTTGACGCCACGTGTGCCGACACCGTGGGGTCGGCTCGGCATCCAGCCACCCCTGTTCGTCGGCCCATCGTTCGTCCTGACACCACCGGGCGGCAAGAGCACGATCCAGCTCCCGATCCCCAACCAAGCGTCCTTGCGCGGCGCCACGTTGTGGTGGCAGGGGATCCACGTGCACGCCCCGATCGACACGCGCCTGACCAACGTGTGGTTCGAGCGCATTCCATAGCGCCGCCACGGACCAGCATGGCGTCGCGCCGCGACGCGTGGGTGACTCCATCGGTGCGAGGCGACGGACGATCGACCTCCGCCGAGCTCGACGGGATCGTAGAATCGTACGCCCGTTTTTTCACACTGGCGCGCATGGAGAGCGGAGCTTGCTGCAGCGACACGAGCATGCAGCGCGAGCTGTCCGCACGATGGCACGATCACCCAGCAAGAGACCCGAGGGATACACCGAACTCCTGCGCGACCTGAAGGCACGCGTGCATGCAGCACGCGTGCGGGCGTCCCTTGCGGTGAACCGTGAACTCGTCGTCCTCTACTGGTCCATCGGTCGTGACATTCTCGAGCGTCAAAGCCGGCTCGGGTGGGGAGCGAAAGTGATCGAGCAGCTTGCTGCGGATCTGCGGAAGGAGTTCCCGGGAACCAAGGGGTTCTCGAGCCGCAACCTGAAGTACATGAGGAGTTTCGCGAAGGCTTGGCCCGACGAGGCAATCGTGCAACAGGTTGTTGCACAATTGCCGTGGGGGCACATTGCGCGACTCCTCGACAAGGTAAGCGATCCTGACCAGCGCCTCTGGTACGCCCGCAAGACGCTCGAGAACGGCTGGAGCCGCAATGCACTCGGGCAAGCTCAACTTCTACCTGTCCGCGGCAGACGACTTGCTCCGACATGCCGATGACCAACCGAGCATCGGCCTGCTCTTGTGCAAGAGCCGCGAAGACACGGTCGTCGAGTACGCGCTGCGCGGAACGACGCAGCCCTTGGCCGTCTCGCAGTACGAACTCACGAAGGCTCTGCCCGACGACCTGAAAGGCCAGCTCCCGAGCGTCGATGATCTCGAGGCAGCGATAGAGAAGCTGTAGGCCGGCGATACCGACGCATTCGCACGGCGCTACCCGTTCGATTCGGACGGATCGGACACCCACTCATGGAGAGCGACGCCGTATTCGAATTCCGCCTGTGCCATTGCGTCGGCTTGCGTGGAATGCCACGTGTCCGCGACGCACCGCCCAGTCGAGTCCAAGCGAAACAAGGAGAACGCACCGCCCTCCTCGACGATCGCGAGCGTCACCGGTGGTTCACAGGGCACCACTCCGGACTCGTAGATCACGTTGTGGATCGTCGTGCCGCGGATCGTGCGGACTCTTGCTGTGAGACGTGCCATGCCGTGCGACCTTCGAAGACGTGCGCTATCGGTATTCGGCCACGACTTCGATCTCGCCGACGATCGCGTCGTTGAGCGCATCCAGTTCCTCGGCGGGAATCCACCATTCGGTCGCATGCGGAGCGCCGACACAGTGCACCTCGTAACGCGCAGCGAAGTCCGCCTTCACTTCGAACTTGGTCACGTAGCCAACCCCACATTCCGGTACGTTCCACATCCGCGTGATCTCGGTCGCGTATTGCTCGTTGGTCACCGGGTAGAAGATCGGTTGCCACTCGAGGCGCGGCGGCCAACGGCGCATCTGCGACGCCTGCACGAGGGCGAGTTCTTCGGGCCCAACGGGGCGCCACATCGTGATGGTCTCGGTCATCGGGTGTTCATCCTGCGCACCACAGGGAATCGTGCACCCTGGCAGGATTCGGGAATCATTGCCATGCGCCGCGAGGTCATGGAGACGTCAGTGTGTTCAAGCCGCCCGTCGGGAGGCGGGCGGGGGCCGTCCCCGTGTTCGACGAAGACCCGAGATGTCACAGAATCGTATATTCCGGGACCTCCTGCCGCGCGCGCCGACCCTCTGGCTAACGTGCGCACCGCGGCGATGAGCCGCAGGTTGCCTCGTTCTACAGGGGGCGCGTCTTCTCTCTTCTCCCCTCGCTCCTTCGGAGTGTTTCATGAAACTTGTCTCGACGTCTGTCTTGTTCTCCATCGCCCTCGCCGCTTCGGCTTCGGCCCAGAC
>JAGQQW010000175.1 GCA_020426005.1 Planctomycetota bacterium
GACGGTCTTGCTCGCGCCGACGACGATGCTCGCGCGGCAGCACGTCACGCGCTTCTCCGAACGGCTCGCCGGGTCGCGTTTGCCCGTGATTCGTTTCTTCCAAGGCATGAGCAAGCGCGAACGCGCAGAAGCGCTCGCACGGTTCGGCGCTGGCGAGCCATGCATCGCGATCGGAACCCATGCACTCCTAGGTAAGGACGTCGAGTTCGGCGCGCTCGGGCTCATGATCATCGACGAGCAGCAGCGGTTCGGCGTGGGGCAGCGCGGTGCGCTCTTCACGCGTGCTGGAGATGTCGCGCCGCACGTGCTCGTCATGAGTGCGACGCCGATTCCGCGCAGCTACGCGAATGCACTCTTCGGAGACCTCGACCTGAGCGAGCTCCGTGGACTACCGACTTCGCGCCCGCCGGTGGAAACGTCGCTGTGCCTCGGTCGCGATTGGCCCGAGATCTGCGAAGCGATCCGACACGAAGTCGATCGTGGGGGGCGCGTCTACGTCGTCTGCCCGCGCATTGGTCCTGCGACCGATCTCGAGGATCCCGAAACGGGTGACGAGACTCGTACCGATGGTGCTGCCGACGACGCTGCGCTCACGACGTTCACGGAGCTGTCGCGCATCGTGCCTTCGCTCCTCGTCCACGGTCGGATGGATACGCGCGACGTTGCACGTGCGCAGGACGCCTTCCGAAGTGGAAGCGTTCGATGTCTCGTCGCGACGACCGTCGTCGAAGTCGGGCTCGACGTCCCGGAAGCGACGTGGATGGTCGTTCGTGGAGCGGATCGACTCGGCTTGTCCCAGTTGCACCAGCTCCGTGGGCGCGTCGGACGCGGGCAACGCGGTGGGCGTTGCCTGCTCGTGACCGATACTCCGAACGAGCGGTTGCGCATTCTCGAGAGGAGTTCGGACGGATTCGAGATCGCCGAAGCGGACTGGCAGCAGCGCGGGTCCGGGGATCTCGCAGGAAGTCTTCAGCACGGACATCTTCGCTTCCGGTGCCTCGATCTCGCGCGCGACCTGGACCTGCTTCGGGTCGCTGCTCGGGAGGAGACCGCTTTTTCGAAGGGTGTCCGCTGACCGTTCGCTACGATCGCTCGCTCGGATTCCGAAACAAGCTCAGCGAAACACGCTCAGAGAGGCACCTTGACCTACGTCGCACTCTTCACTGGCCAGGGCTCGCAGTTCGCGGGCATGGGACGTGAGCTCTACGAACACGACGACTCCGCGCGTGCCACGCTCGACGAAGCCGATCGCGTTCTTCCGGGGTTGCTCGGTCTCTGTTTCGAAGGCCCCGATGATCAGCTCGTGCGCACGGAGAACACGCAGCCGTGCGTTCTCGCGGTCGACGTCGCCGCGTATCGAGCGTACGGCAAGACACCGGGGATCGCTGCCGGTCATTCGCTCGGCGAATACGCGGCGTTGGTCGCAGCGGGTGCGATCGCGTTCGAGGATGCGTTGCCACTCGTTCGGGCGCGGGCTCGAGCGATGCAGACCGCCGTGCCCGAAGGCACCGGCGGCATGGTCGCACTCTTGCGCATGAGCGAGGACGAAGCGCGTGCGGCGGCCGCAGAGACACAGAGCGGCATCTGCGAACTCGCCAACTTCAACGCGCCAGGCCAATACGTGATGTCGGGCGAGATCGCCGCGATGAAAGAACTCGCGGAGCGTTTCGGTCGGCGGCAAGCCGTCCTGTTGCCCGTGAGCGTACCGTTCCATTCGTCGATGCTCGCGGACGCCGCAGCGCAGTTCGCGTCGACGCTCGCCGAAGTCGAGATCCGGGATGCGGCGTTCCCGATCGTCAGCAACGTCGATGCGAGCCCGCGCACGAAAGCCGCCGATCTGCGCGACGCACTCACGCGTCAGTTCGCATCGTCCGTGTTGTGGCAGCCGACGATCGAGGCGTTGTTCGCGGACGGGCACTCGGAGTTCGTCGAGTTCGGCCCGAAGCCTACGCTGACGAAGATGGTCGAGCAGATCGCGAAGTACCGCGGCATCGAAGTGACGACGAAGGCCATTAGCAAGGCCGATGACCTCGAAGGCGCTTGAGCCGCGGCCCTGGCTGACGCCGCTTTCATGGCTTTATCGAGGCGTGGTTGCGGCGCGGAACATGACGTTCGATCGCGGGTGGCGACGCGCCCTGAGGCTGCCCGTCCCTGTCGTCTCCGTCGGCAACCTCACGGTCGGCGGGACCGGGAAGACGCCGTTCGTCGTCCTGTTGATCGAGAGCTTCCAAAAAGCGGGTCTGCGTGTCGGTGTGCTCGCACGCGGATACGGGAAGCGCCCGGGCCAAGAACTCAACGACGAGGGTGAGCTCCTCGCGCGTCGATTTCCCGGGTTGCCGCAGGTGCAAGAACCGAGTCGCTTCGCCGGAGGACAGAAGCTCCTGTCCGATCACCGCGTCGACATCGTGCTCCTGGACGATGGCTTTCAACACCGGATGTTGCACCGCGATGTCGATGTCTGCCTCGTCGACGCGAAGGAGCCACTCGATCGCGCACTGCTTCCCGCAGGCTGGGCGCGTGAACCGGCTTCGTCCCTCGCGCGCGCCGACGTGTGCGTCCTGACCGGTGCCGAGCGCGTGAGTGATAGCGAACTGCGGGCGCGTGTCGACGCTGTTCGATCGCGGTTCGATGGTATGCCGTGTCACGCGGTCAGAACCACCGTGCGGGATCTCGTCGAGTATCCGGGTGGCACCGTTCACGCACCGACATCCCTCGAAGGTCGCTCCGTCGTCCTCGTTGCGGCGATCGCGCGGCCCGAGCGCTTCGAGTCGAGCGCGCTCGCGCTCGGCTGCGACGTGGTCGATCGACACTGGCTTCGGGATCATCAGGAGATCGACGCGTCCTTCTTGGCGGACAAGAGCCGCGAAGCACACGCGCGCGGTGCGTGGCTCCTCCTCACGGAAAAGGATGAAGCCCGCCTCCGCATGGCGCCGGATGCGGGGCCTACGCGCCACGTGCTCCGCATCCGCTCGGAGTTCGTGGGCGATCCCGGGATCGAAGCGTTCCTACCCGCCGCCCTCGCGAGCACCGTGTCCTGATGGCCAAGAAGCGGCGATCCAAGGCACTCGATGCCCTCGTCTTCGGAATCGTGCGCTCGATCTTGTTCGTGATCGCGACACTTCCCGAGTTCGTCGTCTATCCCGGTCTCGATCACCTGGGCAGGCTCTACCTGCGCCTCAGCAAGAAGCGCCGCGCGATCGCGTTGCACAACTTGAGGCTCGCACTCGGCGCGACGCAGAGCGACGCGGAGCTCACGTCCCTCGCGCGCCGTGCATGCGGTGCGAGTTTCATGGTGCTCGGTGACGTCGCGCGCGTGCGTCGCATGCTCGAAAGTGGGCGACACGCGAGTCGCGTCGAGGACGCCGCGATGATGCAGCAACTCCAAGCTGGACTGAGCGTGGGCGGGCCGGTGCGGGCGCCGATCTTCTGCACGCCGCACATCGGTTCGTGGGAGATCGCCGCGATGCAGCTCGGTCTGCACTACGACCATCCGGTCGTCATCGCGCGTCCGCTCGGCAACCCGTATCTCCAATCGTGGCTCGTCCGAAGCCGTTCGCAGCTCGGCGTCGCGATCGTTCCGCGCCGCGGCGGCGTGCGGACGCTCGTCGCGGCTCTGCGGCAGAACCGCGCGATCGGCCTGTTGCCGGACCAGAATCAACGGACGCGTGGACTCTTCGTCGAGGTCTTCGGGAAGCTCGCGTCGTGCGATCGTAGCCCCGCACGCCTCGCGCAAATGACCGGTGCGCCGATCGCGACCGTCGCATGCTATCGGGTGGGTCGACGCTATCGATTCCGCATGGAGGTCGATTCCGTCTTGCGCATGGACCCCGGTGACGACGATCTCGAAGGAGCCACACGTCGCCTTCAGGCATCGATCGAGGCGCTCGTCTTGCGCGCTCCCGAACAGTATTTCTGGATCCACGATCGCTATCGAACGCGGCCGACCGGCGACTACACTGGCGCTTGACCCTTTGCGCGCCGCGTCGGCGCTTCTCCGTCCAACTCGCGATGCCTTCGCTCTACGAACAGTTCTCCCGCACGAAGAATCCGCGGGTCCTCGTCTTCGGCGACTTGATCCTCGATCGCTACGTCGAGGGTGATGCGCGCCGTGTCTCTCCCGAAGCGCCCGTGCTCGTGTTCGAGTCCTCGTTCGCGAGCTATCGACTCGGTGGCGCGTGCAACGTCGCGGCCAACGTCGTGAGCGTCGGTGGGAGCGCCGTGTGCCTCGGGCTCGTCGGAAGCGACGAGGGCGCCGACCGTCTCGCAAAACGGTTGGCAGACGCCGGCATCGGCGGGGAAGGCTTGATCTGCGATGACGCGCGACTGACGACGGTGAAGACGCGCTACGTGTCGCGGATGCATCAGGTGCTTCGCGTCGACGAAGAGACGAAGCAGCATGCGTCGCCCGATGCGCGCGCGCGCATCCTCGAGTTCCTCGATCGCCGACTCGGCGAGTTCGATGCGGTCATCCTGTCGGACTACGGCAAGGGGGTGCTCGACGACGAGTGCTTGGCACGGGCGATCGACAAGGGGCGCGAGCTGGGGATTCCGGTCCTCGTCGACCCGAAGGGCAACGACTACACGAAGTATCGCGGTGCGACGCTCGTCACTCCCAACCGCCTCGAGGCGGAACTCGCGAGTGGAGTTTCGATCGACGGCGACGAAGCGCTCGAGCGCGTCGCCGCGACCCTCGGAGAGTCGTGCGGTCTCGATACGGTCGTGATCACGCTCGGCCCCGACGGCATCTACTACCGCACGAAGGACGGCGAGACGGCGACGTTCCCGACCGAAGCGCGGGCCGTCTACGACGTGACCGGCGCTGGCGATACGGTTGTCGCGATCCTCGCGTTCGCGCTCGCGGCGGGCTTCGCGCTTCCCGCCGCGATTCGGCTCGCCAACCACGCTGCGGGCATCGTGGTCGGTCGTTTCGGGACCGCCGCGGTGACGCGCGACGAGCTCCTGGCGA
Organism: Planctomycetota bacterium; assembly: GCA_020426005.1. GTDB lineage: Bacteria > Planctomycetota > UBA1135 > UBA1135 > JACKHW01. The sequence goes on from JAGQQW010000175.1 coordinate 4,967, forward strand.
CGCTCGGTGGCCACGAGCAGGGCAAAGTCCTCGACGAGGCCGGCCTCGCCAAGGTGCTCACCGTCCTACGCAACGAGCGGCGTCGGATCGTCTTTACCAACGGTTGCTTCGACCTGCTGCACCCAGGCCACCTCGACTATCTCGAGAAGGCGCGCGCGTACGGCGACGTGCTGATCGTCGGGGTCAATGACGACGCGTCGATCCGTAGGCAGGGCAAGGGCGAGGATCGCCCGATCAACCCGCTCGAGGATCGGTTGGCGCTGCTCGCAGGCCTCGAAGTCGTCGACTACCTGGTTCCGTTCGGCTCGGACACGCCCCTCGATCTGATCGAGCGCATCACGCCGGACATTCTCGTGAAGGGCGAGGACTGGCGCGACAAGGGTGTCGTCGGTGCCTCGTGGGTCGAGCGTCACGGCGGTCAGGTCGTGTTGGTTCCGCTCCTGCAGGGCTACTCGACGACCGCGTTGCTGGAGCGGATTCGTCGCACGTTGCCGGGTTGAGCCGTGCCGTCGCGCGCCACTACGCGGCGGTGGCATCGAGCTTTCGCTCAAGTCGGAGGCGCGTTCGTGACGATAGGGCGGATACGACCGTTCGCTCCACATCGTCCCGAGGTGATCGATGGCTCTGACCGTCTCCCGTAAGAAGGCCAAGGACAAGATCGTCAAGTCCCTGCGCAACCTGTCGGCAATCGTCGACGGGCTCAAATCGCAAGGTAAGTCGATCGTCCTGACGACCGGGTGCTTCGATCTCCTGCACGTCGGCCACATACGCTTCCTCGAAGATGCCAAGTCGCGCGGCGACTTCCTCGTCGTCGCGGTGTTCGACGACAAGGCGACCGCGGCGCAGAAGGGCAAGGGGTATCCCGTCCAGGAGACGCTGGAACGGATGGAACTGCTCGCCGGTCTCGAAAGCGTCGACTACGTCTGCGCGCTCGGCGACGACGATGGCACGAAGCTCGTCGAGTCGCTCGTGCCGAGTGTCTACGCCAAAGGGACGAATCACAACGAGCGTGGACTCAGCGAGCGCGTGGTCATGAAAGCCAACGGCGTGAAGTTCCTCGCGTGCGGCGACAAGAAGGCGCACTCCGCGTCGAAGATCGTCGCGAAGATCCGCAAACGCAAGTTCGACTGAGTCGAGCGGCGCGTTGCTCGTTTCGAGCTGTGCGCATGATTGACGTTGGTTGCCGGCGGCGCCATCGTCGAGGCATGACGGACGATACGCCGAGCGCACCGAGGCTTCCGAAGAAGTCGACGATCGCCGTGCTCGGAATCGCGATCGGCATGCTCTCCGCGTTTCTCGGAATCGGCGGGGGCGTGCTGGTCGTACCGCTGCTCATCGTCGGCTTTCGTGTCGATCCACGCGTGGCGACGGGGACGAGCCTCGGCGTCGTGGCCTTCGTCGTCGGCACGAGCGTGGTCGTCGAGCTACTCAACGTCTTCTTCGGATCGCGTCCGGTTCAGCCCGCATGGCTTGCTGCGGTGCTCATCGCGCCGACGTCGATGTTCGCCGCGTCGTTCGCTGCTCCACTCGTTCGGAAGATCCCGCAGGCCTACCTGCGTGCGGGCTTCGCCGTCGTGCTGTGGATCGCCGCCTACAAGTTGTCGGGCATCGGAGCATCCGCGGGTGGTGGCGAGGGCTGGTTCGAGTATGCGACGCTTTCGGGTGCCGCCCTGCTGCTGCTGCCGTTGCTCGGCCTCATCGTCGGCACGATCTCGGCGCTCGTGGGCATCGGCGGGGGGATGGTGTTGATCCCGGCGCTGGCGCTCCTCTTCAGCGACATGAACGCGCTCGCTTCGAGGTCGACATCGCTGCTCATCGTGCTGCCGACGGCGATCATGGGCTACTTGCGACACCGAGCCCAAGGGACGGCGGTGCAGTCGATCGTCCGCACCCTCGCCCCGACGTGCGCCGCCGGAGCCGTTCTCGGATCGCTCCTCGTGCACTACGTCGCCGCGGACTGGTTCCCGAAGGCGTTCGCCGTCTTCATGTTCCTCGCGGGCCTGCGGCTGATCATGCAGAAGAAGGCGCGCGCGAGCGCAGCCGCGCCGGGGGACTCCGATTCGCAGGCGTGAGACGTCGGGACGCGTTGGTGCTGCCCTTCCCTCGGCCCGCCCCCGCGCTTCTCGGAGCCCGAGCCGAGGGAAGTGCCGTACGCGAGCAACTCGACCTACCGACGAAGACAACGAACCTATTCCGGTACGAAGTCAAAAGGTCTACCAATACCGTGCTGCGTACCTACTTGCCGTTGCGGCTCGCGTCGATGGTTGCAACGCAGGTGTAAAGGCCGACGAGTACCATCATCAGTGAGACTCCTGCTATCCAGGCCGGTAGCAATCCGAGGACATCGGCTGTTCCCGCCCATAGGGTGCAGCCCCCGACGCCCAGCGAGGTCAGCCCGTACAAGACGCGATCCCAGCGCACGCGGTCCCACTGAATCCGATTGGGTCCCACTCCTACTCCTTGCCAACCCACGTGGCCGCATCGTTCTGCCCTGAATCGTGCGAGCCACCATCGCAGGCAGCGCTCCGCGCGCGATATGGTAGCGCGATGCGCTTCACGCCTCTGTTCGGTCTCCTTGCCATTTCGCTTTGCCTCGTCGGCTCGCCACGGGCGCAGTCGCTGCGCGTCGCTTGCTACAACGTCGAGAATCTCTTCGACAACTACGACGACCCGTATCGTCCCGACGAAGGGACCTCGCCGAAGAGTACGGCCGAGAAGCGCATCCTCGCGAAGACGATCGATGCGATCGACGCGGACGTTCTCGCGCTCAGCGAAGTCGAGAATCGCGACATCGCGATGGCGCTCAATCGGATGCTCGCAAAGCCGTACGCGATCGTCGAGGTCATCGCGAGCAACGACATGCGCGGGATCGATTGCGCGCTCTTTTCGCGCCTCAACGTTCGTCGCTCGATGAGCCACCGCCACTGGCATCTCGAAGGCGGGCGTGAGTTCGCCCGTGACCTCGTCGTGCACGAAGTCGTGCCGAGTCCGGGCACGAAGTTGCTCGTGGCACCGATGCACCTCAAGTCCAAGCGCACGGTCGGGGACGACGTCCAGGGGCAAGCGTGGCGGAGCGCGGAAGCACGAGGCGTGCTCGAAGTGCTCGCCGACTTGCGTTCGCTCGGCGAGAAGAGCCCGTTCGTCCTTCTCGGCGATCTCAACGACACGCCGGATTCGGCTTCGCTCGCGCCGCTGTTCGCCAAGTTGAAGGACGTCACATCGAGCATTGCAGCGGAAGATCGATGGACGTTCGAGTATTCGGGGCAGAAGCAGCAGATCGACTACGTATTGGTCGACGGGCACGTCGACATCCGTTCGGCACGTATCGTCCACGATCCGGATTCCGCTTCGGATCACGCGCCGGTCATCATCGACTTCGCATGGCCGGTCGAGCCGGTGCGGATCGCACCGACGGCAGACGCCGAAGCGGCACAGGCGACTTCGACAAGCGCGGTCCTACAGCGCATCGATGCCGAGGACGGCGCGGCTCTGTCCCGCAATTTGCTCGCAGAGGTCGAGGTCGTGGGCACCGTGCGTAGCGTCGAGCCGACACGCAGTGGTGGTCACTTCAATCTTGCGCTCGGCACCAAGCCACGCAGTTCGCTTACGCTGTTCGTGCCGCGACACGCGGTGGAGCGCTTCGGCGACCTCTCCGCGTGGAAGGGACGCAAGCTGACGGTCAAGGGACCGATCTTTCGGTATCGAGGTCGACTCGAGATGCAGCTCACTCGGAAGGAACAGGTCGCATTCCAGTGAGCTCGTCGTGCACCCGGGCATAGAAGTCGGGTCGACGATCGCGGTAGACCGGAATCGCGCGCCGAATGATCGAGCATTCCTTGAGGCGCAGATCGGCGGCCACCACGCGAGGTTCGCCGTCGCCTTCGGCGAGCACTTCGCCGGTCGGGCTGACGATCAACGAGTTGCCCGGATACGTGATGTCCTGGTCGGACATCAGGCTCGGTTCGACGCCACAACGGTTGGTGCCGATGACGAACCACTGCTCTTCGATCGCACGTGCTCGGCTCAGGACGTTCCAGTGGCGTTCGCGTGGTTCGGGCCATTGGGCCGGCACGAGGAGCATCAGCGCTTCGGTCAGCGCGAGCTCTCGTATCAGCTCGGGAAAGCGTAGGTCGTAGCAGATCGCGATTGCCGCGCGACCGAACTTGGTGTCGACGACCAACGGGCTCTCGCCGGGCGAGAACATGCGGTCCTCGCCGTGCGGGCTGAACAGATGCGCCTTGCGATAGCGCCCGAGGACGTTGCCGTCCTCCCAGACCGTCGCGGTGTTGTAGACGCGACCGTCCGCGTCGATTTCGTAGGACGATCCCGTCGCCACGAGGTCGAGGTCTCCCGACATCTGTGCGAGCTTTCGCTCTGCATCGTCGATCGCACCTCGATGGGCCGCAACGTCGTCGCCGACGAACGAGGTCGTCCAGAGTTCGGGAAGCACGACGATCCTCGCATCGTCCTCGTGGGCTTCGAGGATCAGCCGTTCTGCTTCCGCCAGATTCGCGCCGGTGTCGCCCCGCTGCACGTCCCATTGGATGGCGGCAGCGCGGACTTCCTTCGTCTTGCTCATCGAATCGAACCCTCGCACCGAGTGCGTCTCAGCATAACGCGCTGTTCGCTTGCGTCGCGAGGCAGCCGATCATTCGCGAGAGTCGTCGTGATCAGGCTCGAAAGAGCGCGGCAGGCTCGTCACTCGAATCCTTGCCACCGCTCGAGTCGTCCGATCCGTTCGTCGTCGCATCGATGAGGTTCTTCGACGGCTTGAAGAGGATCGTGAGCTTGTCGGCGACGTCGATGCTCTTCCCGGTCACCGGGTGCTTGTAAGCACGGCCCTTGCGGATCTTGCGTTCGAACGTCCCGAAACCCTTGACCGCGACGCGGCCCTTGTGGTTGAGAAGATCGGTGATGCTGTCGAGGACCGCATCGAGAATGCGCGCTGCCTGGCGACGTGATCCGCCGAGCTTGTCGGCGACGGCGTCCGTCAGCATGCCCTTGTTTGCCTGATTTCCGGCGAGGCCGGTGCTGTCATCATCATCGAGGTCGCCAAAGCGGACCGAGTCGGCGCGGCGATCGCGTGCGTCATCCATGTTGTCACTCTTGTTGTCGTTCGCACGGTTCATGGGGTTCTCCATTCGTCAGGGTTTGATCACGCTCTCGGACGGCCGGCCCCTCGAAGGAGGCGTCGAAGTCCGGTTGGCGGGCACTGCGCTCGGCTGAGGCACTGCGTGTTCGTCCCTGCACTGCTGCTCCGCACGACGGCTGACGCTTCGAACGGCAACGTCACGGCGAAGATCCCTCGGAACGGCGAGGAGCACGACCAACGGTCATGTCCTCTCGCCGCCTTCTCGGCGACTTGTCCGTGTCGACTGAAGTGCAGGCAGGACGAAAAAACGAAAGTCGTCTCGACTCGCGATGTCCATCGCGGGAGTGCGCGAAACATCGATGACGACCGGGCTTCGGTGCAACGTCGTTGACTTCGTGCAACGACTGTCGAGCTTTGCTGCGAAGCCTCGATTGCAGGCTTGGCTCCACTGCCGAATATCACGCCGAATCGTGACACTGCATGCGTTCGTGCGTGGCCACCTCGTGGCGAAACGCGGCAAATGTGTCGATCGGTCATGGGCATTTTGAGTAGGAACCATTGGTGACGCTGCTCACGCCACGACGCCATGGTCGGCATGCATCGAAGGCACTTTCGTGGTTTTTCCAAGCTGACGGAAAACGCGTCGTGAGTTCGGACTTTGCAACACGCTCGTCCATCTCACGCAACACACGCGTGTGTCGACATGCTGCCAGGGCAATGGCATCTCGCGTGCGACGACAACGGTCGTGTGGCGCACGCTCAAGCTCGTGATCCTTCGATTCCGATCGACCACGGACGCGCCGAATCAGCAGCGTTCATCCACGCGGAGGTCATCAGTCCATGTCGCAGTCTCTTCCGAACCGTCGTAAGCGACTCGTCGTCAACAAGCCGGTACAGCGCCGCATCATCGTCGGGGTGACGATCATCCCCATGGTGGCGTTGGTGGGTGCGACGATCTCCGTCGCCGTGCTGACGGGTCGAGTGCTCGACGAAGCGCGAACGGCAGAGCAGTCGCTTCCGACGCTCGGCCCGCTGTTCGTATCGCTGTTTTTGTTCATCGTTGCAGCAGGGGCGACGGTCGTGATCTCCGCACTTCGGTACAGCAACCGCATCGCCGGGCCGATGTATCGCCTCTGCAAGTCGATGCGTGAGATTCGCGAAGGTGATGTGAGCTTCACGGTCAAGCTTCGCAAGGGCGACGAACTCACGGAGATCGCCGACGAACTCAATGCGATGATCTCGTGGATTCGCGAGCACCCGCCAGAAGGTGTCGATCTCAAACTCGTGCCGGATCCGATCGCGAATGACGTCGCGACGGAGGAGGATGAAGTGGCGCCTAGCGTGGACGATGTGCCGAGTGCGATCACCACACCGGGGCGCGAAGGAATGCCGACGAAGCACTGACGAGCCGTCATCGATGCGATGCATGCGATCGATACCGCACAAGGGCGCCCGCGCGATTGCCGGCGCGTGCGCGTGCATCGCTGTGCTCGCCGCCGGATACCACGTCTACGACCAACAGACCGACATCGAGGGCGAGTTACGCGAAGGATCTCGTCTCGTTGCCTGTCTCGAGTCCGGCATCGACATCCTGCGGGAAGCGGCACGAAGCGGCCGCATCGTAGGGGAGCGGTTTTCGAGTTCGGAGACGGACCGGCAGACGATCCGCGATCGTTTCGTCCAGTGCGGACTCGACGTCGATGAGGACCTCATGATCGGCGATCAACGCAGGATTCGCGTCGCCATCCCCGGCGCGAAGTCTGTGTCCTTCGTGCTGCGTGGCGGTGAGGGCGGTTCGCGAATCATCGACGCTCGATGCAACTACGCCGGTCGCGATATCTCGATCGCTGCCCGTCTCGACAGTCCGCAACTCGACTCTGTCCTACCGGATGGGGCCCC
>JAGQQW010000176.1 GCA_020426005.1 Planctomycetota bacterium
GCGGGACTCCCCCGTCTGGGCGGCCTCGAGCACGTCTCCCAAGAAGGACGCGAGCTCGGCTTCGACCGCGTCCGGTGTCTCGCCGGCTGCCTGCTCATGGGCCACGAGGATTGGCTCGAGCTCGAGACCTCGTGCGATCGGATCGCGTCCCGATTCGAGGCGATGACGTGCGACGTCGGTCGCGATCGCGTCGAACATCATCGTGCCCGAGAAGACCCGCGTGCCGTCGAGGGTGAGCCAGCAGTCGCTCCCCCCCCGTTGCGCAGACTCGGGAAGCCGTGCGAGGCGCCCGACAACCGTCATCCCCGGCGCAACCGGGGTCCCGGACTTCGGTAGGTTCTCGAGCCAGAGCCACCGCGATTCGAAGTCGGTGGCAAAGGCGGCCTCGAGTTCGAAGCCCTCAGCCGATTCGTCGCGGATCGCCCAGACTCCGACCTCCGACTCGGCGAGGGCGACCACGAAGTCCCTGGTACCGGGCGCCTGCAGCCCCGGGCAACCGGCGGCCAAGAAGGCGCGAACCGGTGGCCCCGTAGCTCCATCGACGCGACGTTCGAGAATGAACCACTCGAGGAAGCGACTCATCTGCCCCGGGCTGACGGCCTCGGGTACGGCGGTGCCGAAGAACTCGACCTTGCCCGCCTGGAGCTGTCCAGACAGGACGCGGTCGACGCGCACGAAATCGCTGAGGGCCACGAGACACGCATCGAGCGCTTCGCGAGCCTCGTCGTAGCTCAGGTCTCGGGTCGTCGGATCGGGATCGACTGGCATGCCCCGAAGATCGTCCACAGGCGCCCCGCCGTCACGCGCAAATCGGGGCTTCTTCCTCGGACTCCTCTGCGAGGATGACTCTTCTGCGAGGATTCGGAGTTGACGCGCGTAGTCGGGGATTGGATCGCGTATTCTTCTCCGAGAAGGGGAAGGGTGACTGGACAGGTTGGGTGTCGCGTAGGGCCGCTCGAGACGGAGCGTCGCCCTACCGCAGGGATTGGTGGCAACCGTGCAAGCTCTCGACGCACTGAGCTGGATCGACTGGACCGCGCTGACGATCGTCGCGGTCTTCCTCGTCCTCGGACTCTTCCGCGGCTTCCTGTGGCAGGCCAGCCGCATTCTGAGCCTCGTCTTCGCATTCTTCGTGGCGGGTCGCTTCGCTCGACCGGGCGGCACGCTCCTCGAGACCCGCTTGTCCGGACTCGGGGAGAGCGCGGCGTACTACCTTGCGTACGTCCTCCTCTTCGTGCTCACGCTGATCGTGCTGACGTTGCTCACGAAGGTCGCCGAGAGTGTCATCCAGAACATGGGGCTGTCGTTCTACGACCACCTCGGTGGCGGGCTTCTCGGCGGTGTGACCGCGGTCGCGGCGATTCTGACGGTGACGGGACTCGCCTATCGGTTCGTCCCGGCGAGCCCTCTGGTCGCCGAAGTCCGTGCGAGCAAGACCCATGAAGTCGCGCGATACGTGATCGAACGCGTCGGTCTCCCGGTCGAGATCCAGAAGCTCTGGTTCGAACCCGGTCTCAGCGATGAGGACATGCGGTCGTTGCTCGACCTGCGGAACTCGACAGAGCCTCCGCCTCGTCTCGGCGATGTCATCGATCGAACGGAGCTCGATCGAACAGGACTCGATCGCACCGTATCACGCGACGATCACTGACCGCGAGTCGCCGAACGGCAACGGAACGCCGCAATGCGGCGCTCCGGCGTGCTCACTCCGGCAGCATCGTCTTGATTTCGACCGCGTGCATGCGGCCCCCGAGCACGCTCGAGAGCGAACCCATCACGAGTTTGTGCTGCTCGATCAGGCTCAGACCGTCGAAGCGGTCCGAAGTGACGACGACGCGCCAGTGATTCTGGTCGCCGACCGTGTCGACGACATCGATCTGGGCCCCGGGCAGAGCATCGAGAACCAGAGAGTGGATTTCTTCGGCGGTCATCATGGGACCCCATCGTGGGCCCGATGGACGGGGTTCTGCAAGCGGTGATTCTCCGCACTCGCGCGGCTCGCTCGTTGAACCGATGCCCCTCGGTCTGCAGGATGCCGCGATGCGCATCGCTTCGACATCGATCCTTGCCGCCTCGACGGCCCTGTCCTTCGCGCTCGCGATCTCGTGCTCCTCCAAGCCCGACCCCGCAGGGACCGGACATTCGCAGGGCACGCAGACCTCGGGAGGCTCCGAAACGCACCAGGGAGGCTCGGCCGCGTCGCACGGGCATGGAGCCACCGAAGGCCCCTACACGCCGGCTCCCCTCGTCGACGAGCGCGAGGTGCACCTCGCGGACATTCGCCAGTTGACGTTCGAAGGCGAGAACGCCGAGGGTTATTTCAGCGCCGACGGGAAGAAGCTCAGCTACCAGGCTCGCCTCGGCAAGACGGGTTTCGAGTGCGACCAGATCTTCGAGCTCGACCTCGAGACCGGTAAGAGCCGTCTCGTGTCGACGGGCAAGGGTCGTACGACGTGTTCGTACTTCCACGCCGGTGACCTGCGCATCCTCTATGCGTCGACGCATCTCGGCGGTGACGCCTGCCCACCGGAGCCGGGCCATGAGAACGGCTACGTCTGGCCGCTCTACCCGGACTTCGACATCTTCAGTGTGCACACGAAGAACCCGAAGGATCTGATTCGCCTGACGGACACTCCCGGGTACGACGCCGAAGGAACCTACTGCCCGGCGAACGGACGCATCATTTTCACGAGCGTGCGCGATGGCGACATCGAACTGTATTCGATGAACAACGACGGCAGCGACGTGCAACGCCTGACGAACAAGCCGGGCTACGACGGCGGCGCGTTCTACTCCCAGGACGGCACGCAAATCGTGTGGCGCGCCGGCTACCCGGAGACCTCCGCCGAACTCGAACAGTATCGTCAGCTCCTCGCGCGCGGTCTCGTGCGTCCGAGCAAGATGGAGATCTTCATCGCCGACGCTGACGGATCGAATCCGAAGCAGGTGACCAAGAACGGCAAGGCCAACTTCGCGCCGTTCTTCTTCCCGAACGGAAAGCGCGTCCTCTGGGCCGCCAACATCGAGTCGCCGCGTGAGTTCCACATCTACGCGAAGAACACGGATGGTGGCGAGCGCGAGCGCATCACGTTCAGTTCGCGCTTCAACTCGTTCCCGATGTTCTCGCCCGACGGCAAGTGGCTCGCGTTCGCTTCGAACCGCAACAACAAGAAAGAGGGCGACACCAACCTCTTCTTGGCGCGCTGGAAGGACTGAACGCGGCTACGAGTATTCGAGGTGCGCGGTGACACGCGCCTCGGCACGTGCCCGAAACCGAATCCAGTACGCGGAGAAGTCTCGAGGAAACTCGTGAACGAACGGGCGCCCACTCGGCACCTGCACGAAGCGGTACTGGCCCCACCGGCCGTGCCCTGTCACGTCGACCTGGATCTCGATCCCGAGTTCTTCTGTCCGGTCGTGCTCGAGCCGGAGGCGTTTGCGATCGAATCCGTGCATCAAGAAGGGATCCGACGCTTCGCCTGCCTCGACGGGTGTCTCCGTCCACGGACCTCCGCTCCCGCGCGCTTTGCCGAGCGCCCAGAGATCGTCGATCGCGCCGAGCCACAACGCGATCCGGCCATCACCGGAATGCACGACGTGGGGATCGTCGAGTTTCGAGAGTTCGCCACTGAGGACCAACAGGCCCCGCCACGAGCAGAAGTCGTCGATGACGAAGGGATGCGTCGCGATCGGTCGTATACGCCCGAAGCCGCCAGCCCCGCGTGCAGGTAGCTCGTAGAAGACGTTGCCGCAGTGCAGAAGGTCGCGCTCCGTGACGACTTCGCGCGCGGTTCGCTGCACGCGACCCGGAGCAGGGTCGGCACCGATCGGTAGTCGATAGCGGGTGCCATCGTCGTCCTCGTAGAGCAACGACTTGCCAACCTTGCGTACCGCATTCGCAACGGAGAGCCCGATGTGCTCGCGCATGCGACCACCGAGCCGCGACGACGCCGGAACGACGTCGAGATCGGGCTCGACGGTCCAGGCTCGCGTGTCGGCCTCGGCCCCCTCGGGCTCTTCGGGCGCGAGCGGCAAGACCTGCAGACCTTCCTTCTCGCTGCCCGCGCGCACGAGGAGTCGCGGAGAACGGCCGACCTCCCGGTCGGCCTGCTCGCCTTGCGCACCGTCACCGAGATCCCGCCGGGTGAAGGCAGCGAAGCGCTGTGCAGGTTCGACGCCACGATCGTCCGCCCCGCGATAGAAGAAGATCGCGGTCGCACGACACGCCTGGTCCGGCACGATGCGGATCCACGCACCCTCCATCGACGGTGCAAACGACTCGAACGCACTTTCGAACGGATCGACCTGCCGACTACGCATCCGCTGCCAACGACCGTCGCCGGAATCGATCTCGATATGGAAGGTCACGGTGCGGGACGATCGATGCGCGAGGTGGAGACTGCGATGTGCATAGCCTGCGAAGAGATACGGCTCCGAAGGCACGTCGGCGACGATCTCGTCGTCGATCCACAGCGCACCTTGTCCGATCGTCGGGCCAAACGTGTCGAGATCTCCGGGCTCGACGAACCACAGATTCGACTGGGACTGGACGGTGCCCTGCAACCGATGCGCGTGGCCGTCGGCATCGATGCGCTGCTTGATGCGCCGTGTATTGAGGAACTCGTTCTTCGCGGCATCGTCGCACCCGAACACGATCCGCTCGCCAAAACGACAGAAGTCGGCAACGACCCGCAGATACGACGATCGCGGCCTCATGCCGGCCGTGTTGCCGACCCTGAACGTCCGCGGGAAGCGCCAAAGCGCACCGTGCATCGTCATCAGGAGGCCCGCTTCACCGATATCCCGAATCCGCGGCCACTCGGTGTTCCAACCGTGCGCCCCGTCGTACGCGTGGCTCGCCTTCGGAAATCGAAACGCGTGCCAAGATCCGGCATCGCGCACCATGAGGATGCACGAGCGATGATCGAATCCGATGCTGTAGATCGGTGACGTGTCCGCGTGCGGATCCGTCTGCAGACCACACGGTCCGGTGACCTCGCAGAACTGATTGCGGCGCACGACGGTCCACGGATCGTTCGGATCCCCGGTCCATTCCGCAAGGCAACCCGAGGGCACGTCGGGTCGTTGCAGCGCCTCGGCCGACGGCTCGCCATTGTTGGCATAGACGAGCACACCTTGTCCTGCGTGGAGCCCTTTTCCGTGATATCCGGGCAGGAGCGTGCCGCCGGGATCGGCTGTCCCGTTCGCATCGGGAAAGGCCGTGCGCACCGCACCACGCACGAGGTCCAGTTCGTAGAAGCCCTCTTCCATCGTCGCGTACCAAACGCGCGATCGCGGTGCACCGAGATGCGGCGCGATCGCGGTCAGGCGTCCCGGCATGACCTTCGGTGGAATGGCGCGCACGTCCCCGGAACGATCGATCGCATACGGCCCGAGCAGAAGCGTACCCGTGGCTTCGTGGATCCGCCGACAAGCCGCAGTCCCGCCGACACTCCCGTCGCCGACCCAAAGATCGAACGCCTCGTCGAGAGCCCGCAGCTTGTCCGACGAACCGTTCGGTCGATGTGGCGCATAGGTGATCCACCACAAGCGGTCGGCCCACACTGCCAGGGCGCCGATCCCGCACTCTCCGTCCTCGTTGAACGACGCGAGATGTGGTGCGACCCCACTGAAGAACGGCTTGCCGTGCGCGCTACCCGCGCGCGCAGCGGCGCCGTCGTCGCCGAGGAAATCCATGCGGACCGGCTTCCAAGGGATGGAACGCCACTCCGCGGACCCTCGAGTCCCCTCTTGAGCACCGACGGCGATGCTCGTCGCGATGAAGCAGGGAACGATGCGTAGTCGCCTGAAGAACCGCATGCCCTGCACCGTGAAGGAACCGTGGTACCAGGAGGGGGACTCGAACCCCCACACCCTTGCGGGCGGTGGATTTTGAATCCACTGCGTCTGCCAATTCCGCCATCCTGGCTCGCGGGGACGGGATCCTAGCGACTGGTGTCGTCTTCTTCGAACTCTTTGTACGGCCCGTCGTGGACCGGCTGGTCGAGCGCGGGTTCCCTCGCGATGTCGTGCTCCGAAGATCGGCGCTCCCCCATCGAGTCCCGGCGTGTCCGCGCATGAAGAGCACGTCCGAGGACTTCGCGTGCGTGCTCGGCGGATCCTTGCTCCATCTCGATGCTCGCCAAGAGAGCCAGTGCGCGCGGACTCGGCGTCTCCATCTCTCGCAACAAGACATCGAGGCAACGACGGGCACGATCGAGTTCTCCGCGCTCGTAGTAGGTCTCCGCGAGCGTCATGAGGCTCGTCCGGCTCGGAATCCTCTCGAGCAGGCGTGCGGGGTCGAGAGGTACGTCCTCGGCAACCAACAACTGACGAGCGCGGGCCTTCGCCGCCGGAGTTCCCAGATCCGAGAGAATGCGCAACGCTCCGTCCAGATCCGCGCGCGCGAGCAAGAGATCGGCACGTTGGAGCAGCGCGGCTTCGCTCTCTTCGAGTCGCAGTGCTCGATCGACGAGTTTTTGGGCGAGCGCGTACTCTCCGATCGCGATGGCCTTTTCGCTTCGCCGGAGTTCGAGTTCGGCCAGCGCGGTGGTGACATGCCGAGATTGGAACTTGGTCGCTTTTCGCAAGGTCTCGCGCAGGACATGGGCGGCAGCATCGTCGTCTCCCGATGCCTCGAGGCGCGTCGCGAGGGACATCGAGATCTCGGGATGTGCAGGCCACGCTTCATGAGCTTCTCGAAGCTTGCGGATGACCGTCTCGGCGATGCCGCTCTCGCTCGCGGTATGAATGCGCGCCTCGAGTTCGGCCAGCGTCAACCGCAACCGGCCTTTCAGCTCCTTGCGTGGAACGTGTGCGAGTTCACGTCTCGCTCGCTTCGGATCTCCGCCTTCGAAGTACATGCGCGCGAGTTCGAGCCGCGCGGCAATGTCGAGAGCGCCGTGACTCGCGGCGAGTCCTTTGCCGAGATTCAAGAAGCGCCCGATACGCGTGACGCGCCGCAACAAGCGCTGCGCTTCCGTCGTACGCATCGTGAGCCTCGCTTCGAGGGCGCGCAGGTGCACGGACAACGCGTAGCGCCGCAGCGAATCGAGGACACGCTCCTTGAAGAAGACGTAGATGACGAGTGCAGCCGCGAGCGAGACCAGGATCGCGAGCACGACGCGACCAACTGCGGTTTCGAACAGCGGCGAGACGACCTTGCCGACGAGACCGAAGATGGTATCCACCGCGCCGAGCACGGGACCGAGCAGAGCGAGCACGATCAGGATCGGCGTGAGCCAGAGCAGGCGGCGAATCCAAGGATGCTTCGCGAGCCACGATTTGAACGGTCGCAGGGGGCTCAGCTTGCCCGTCCACTTGCCGGCGTTCATGCGTGCTCCTCTCCTTCGCGGCGGCGCAGGAACTCGCGAATCGTGCTGACGAGGTCCGGTTCGCTCTCCCATGCAGCGAGTCGCTCGAGCGCCTTCTCCGCTCCGCGTCCCTTGGTCGACGCGATCGCTCGCGCGATGCAAGCGCGCGGATGCTTCGCGAGGAAACGCTTGGCTCCCAGGGCGCCGAGCCAGCCGACCTTGCCGCGGTAAACGGCTTCGAGCTTGGCCGTTGCCGGCTTGCCCAGTTCGGCGAGCAAGGCGATCACGCGTTCGTCTGCCTCACTCGGAGCCGACGAGAAGCAACGCACGAGGGCGTCGGCAGACTCGGTCCCAGCTGCGCGCAACAGGCGCGCGTGAGGCTCGAGTCGTGAAACGTCGGCTTCGGGATCGGCGAAGGCCGCCACGAGGCGCTCGAGTGCTTCGTGCCGGAAGTGCTCGAGGAGAGCCTCTCCAGTCGCGCACGTCTCGAGCGATCGCAACGCGTCGACGAGGAAGCCGAGGACGCGCTGTCCGGGACCGCGCGCAGCGAAGAGCTCCTTCCAGCGCACGATGTTGCGCGAATCGCGGTTCCCCGCCGAGAGGCTCGCGCGCACGAGAGCGCGCGGTCGATCGAGGGCGGGATCGGCGAGGATCGCATCCCGCAAGAAGCTTCGACCCGCGGGAAGCTGTTCGAACAGTGCGACGAGCGAGTCATCGGGAATCAGGTTGAGACGGCGCACGATCTCGACCGGCGCGAATCGGCGCCCGAGGTCGTCGAACGCCTCGAGATCCGCGAGTCCGACGAAGTAGTCGATGATGAGGCCGCGCAGGCCACGGTCCGCGATCGCCGAGGCTTGCCCGAGAACGTCCGTGATCGCCTCGCGCGCTGGCGCGCCGAGAGCACGAAACACCGGAGCGAGCACGTCGTCGACCGAACGCCGACTCTGAATCCCCGATGCACGCTCGAGAAAGGTCCGACTTCCCTCGAGCATGCGCTTCGAATCGCCCAATGCCGCTGCGCGAACGTCCAGAAGCGCCTGAGGGCGCTCCCGTCCGATCGCAACCAGTGTCGTTTCGAGGTCCGGATTCGCCTGAGTCTGCTGTGCGAGCCGAAGCAACGCGGTCAACGCACGGGTCCCACCACGCGCGAGCGTCGTGTGCACGGAGTTGTCCCCCGAGACGAGACGTTCGGCCAGACGTTGGAACCAGCGCTCGTTCTGTTCGATCTCGTCGAGAGCGAGGCGCACGTCGAGCAGTTCTTCGTCGATACCGTCATCCGCGTGAACCCGTCGCGAAGAACGCCCGCAGGAAGGGCAAACGGTCACGTCGCTGTCACGCGAAGCGCCGCACTTGGCACAGACGGCATCGGGAAAGAACGCGAGGATCGCTGCGAGTGTCCGACGCGGCACTGCCGGCGCGGCGTGACCCGTCTGGTCGATTGCGACCGTCGCCACGGCGTTGTGTTCCCCTTCGTGCAACGGCAGCGCCCGGACGTGTTCGCCGCTGTCGCCGTCGAGGCGTCCGGGAAGGAGCGCAGCACGCGCGTCCCCATGCATGAGCGAGAGGGCGCGAGTCGCGTCGACGTTGTCGCGATCGAATGCCAATGCGTCTCGGAAGAACTTCGTGGCCCGATCTTGATCATGTCGACCGAGAGCGTGCAACCCACCTTGGACCGCGACCGCAGCGAGCGCCTTTTCGAGCCCGTCACCTGCGCTGCGCTGCAGGAGGCGACGCCCCGTGTCGAGCGCGGCATCGTACTGTCCCGCTTCGCTCTGGATCTCGAAGGCCAGGCGGAGCAAGCGAGCATCGCGTGGATGTCGTGCGAGCGCACTCTGAACGCGTTCGAGTGCATCGGCTTCGGCGCCCGCGGCGTGCAGATCTCGGACGATCGCGAGTTCGATCCCGGGGCCTTCGACACCGAAGCTCTCGTTGGCTTCGACGTGTTGTTCGTGCGCTTCGGCGTGACGGCCGAGACGTTCGAGTGCCTCACCGTAGGCGATCCGCGCACCGACGTTGGCCGGATCCGCGTCGACGACATCGGACAGGAGCTTGACCGCAACCTCCGGATCACCCGACCACAGCGCTGCAACTCCGTCGAGGTACTGCACGATCCGCTTGCGCCCCTCGATGCGGCGCAGCCCGCGGCGCAGGGACCATAGAGCAATGAGGAGTGCGACGACGATTGCGACGACGAGCAGGAGCTGCAGCGTCTTGGGGTCCGCCAGCGTGTCGAACACGCCCGAGTCGGAGGTCCCGGTCGATGCTGAGGTCGATGCTGAGGTCGACACGGGGCTCGGCTCAGCACCTGGATCCCCGGTCGTTTGCGACCGTCTGCAGACTTCGAGAAGAGCAGCTATCGACACGGTCCATCCAAGACGTGTTCGAGACCGAGAAGGAGCCCGCGAAGACGACCGACGCGTCGTATCGAGCGCAAGAGTCCTGGCATGAACGCCGAGCGCGAGAGCGTGTCGTGACGAAGGGTCAACAGCTCGCCTTCACCACCGAATTCGACCAACTGTCTGGCGAGCACACCAGGAAGCCGCAACGAGTGGACAGGAACACCGTCGATCCGCACTCCGCGCGCTGGCCCCTCGTCGGTGTTCTTGTTCGAGGTGCCGGGGAGCCGCGCGCGAGCGACCCGCTGCGCAGTCTCGAGAGCCGTACCAGAAGGGCTGTCGACCTTGCGTTCGTGGTGCGTTTCCGTGATCTCCACGTCCGTGAGGAATGTCGCGGCCTCGGCAGCGAAGCGTTGGAGCAAGACGGAGCCGATGCAGAAGTTCGGCACGACGAGCACGACATCGTCCGACCCGAGGAGAGCCTCGATCCGCGCGCGCCGATCGACATCGACACCGCTCGTGCCGATGACGTACGACCCGCAGTGCGGCAAGGAGCGCGGCAACGCGGCCTCGAAGGCATCCAATGCGTGCGGCGTCGTCAAATCGACACAGACATCCGGGCGCGCCGCCTCGAGAACTCCGACCATGTCATCGTCGCGTCCGATCGTGCCCACGAGTCGCACGTCGTCACTCGCTTGGATGGCCGCGCAAGCTTCGATGCCCATACGACCTCGATGCCCACGGACGACGACCGAAATCGTCCGCGGCTCTCGTTGGTCGTCAGGCGGGTTCGCTTCGCTCGTCATGCTGCTCTCGGTCCTCGAACGGGGCATCGTAGCCGACGGTCCGCACCGCGAGTGCGACGAGTTCGTCGAGGAGTTCCGCGAACTCCAGCCCAGCGGCCCTCGCCGCTTTCGGGACCAGGCTCTCCGCCGTGAGTCCGGGGATCGTGTTCGTTTCCAAGACGACGACGTCGCCATCGTGCCCCACGATCATGTCGGTGCGGGACAAGCCGAGACAGCCGAGTAAGTCGTGCGCACGCACGGCGAGCGCCTGTACCTCGGCGGTACGGCGCGCATCGAGGCTTGGCGCGGGACAGAGCTCGTCCGTCGCCGCGGCGTCGTATTTCGCTTCGTAGTCGAAGAACGCGGCGCTCTTGGGCCGAATCTCGACGACCGGGAGGGCACGCAGCTCCGCTCCGGCATTGCCGAGGACCGTGCACGTGATCTCGATCCCCGCGACTCCCTGCTCGAGGATCCAGTGGGGACCGAGTTCGCGAACGCGAGCGAGTGCTGGCTCGAGGTCGGATGGGGAATCGATGCGCTCGACGCCGAGGCTCGAACCGCTGTCTTCTTCCTTCAAGAACCACGGCAGCGCGAGCCCGAGTTCGATTGCGCGGTTGACGATCTCTGCAGCGGACATCGTGCGAGCCTCATGTCGTGTCGGCAGCAACGCCGGCGCCATCGGGAGTCCGGCACCGACGAAGCACGCACGTGTCAGCGCTTTGCTCATACCGATCGAGGAGGCGCGCAGGCCGGACAACGCGCATGGGATGCCGGCTGCGTCGGCGAGCGCCTGGACGAACCCGTCTTCCCCCCCACGACCATGCAAAGCCGGAAACACGCACTCGCATGTCCGAGCAAGTTCGTGCATCGCGACGAGCGGAGGGCGGGACGGACCGCCCTCGAGTCTCCACGACCCATCTCGCGAAATGTGCACACGCTGAATCACGTGTCCACGGGACGCGAGTGCTTCCGCGACGCGGTCGCGAGAACGCACCGAGACGTCGTGCTCGGTGCTGATGCCGCCACCCAAGACGGCGATGCGCAGTGCATTCATCCTGTCCTCCCCATGAGCGTCCCGCGCTTGCGGGACGAACCATGGACGAGGATACCACCCGCGGTACGCATCGCTGCACCCGAGGGTGATCGCACGCGCGATGCCGATCAGTCGCTGAGTTCTTCGCAGACCTGCTCGATCGCGTCGAGCAACGCCTTGTGCTGCCGCTCGAGGATCACGATGCGCTGCATGATCTTCTCGACCACCGGCGGCAGGATCGCCTCCACCGTGTAGTTGTTGATCATGTTGATGATCTCGACACGATCGGCGTCCGGCAGCTTGTGGAAGTGGTAGTGATAGGCGTTCTTGAGGGCATCCTCGGAGAAGTGCAAACACTCCTTCGTGATGTCCTTCAAGGAGTCTGGACTGTGGCCGAGGTGATAGGAGTCGACCTTGTACTTGTGCAGGATGTCTTGGAGACGCTTCTTCATGAGTCGTGACGTCGGATCGCCAG
>JAGQQW010000177.1 GCA_020426005.1 Planctomycetota bacterium
ATCGGGTAGATCGGGACATTCGCCTCGAGGAGCAGTCCGTCGACGAGCGTCGCGAACATCTTGCCCTGAGGAGCTGCGAGATCATCCGAGCCGAGTCCGCCTCCGCCGCCGGGACCGGCGCGTGCGATCGACGCTTCGTGCGCGATGTAGAGCACGAGCGGTACGACGATGCATCCGCCGATCAAGCCGAGGATCTGCGCCAAGAAGCCATCGCGAACGCGCACCCCGCAGAACTGCATCGTCTTGTAGTCCTGACTCGAGTCGTTGGCCGTGCAGACCGCGACGCACGCACCGACGAGCAGGGGCGTCAGCACGAGAACGTCCGCGAGCGATTGATGACCGACGAGGATGGCGAGCAGACAGAGCACGAGCGTCGTGACGAACACCGTGCCCGACACGGGCGATGCCGAACTCCCGATCTGCAGCGACAGGATCGCACCGAGCGTGACCATGATCATCGACATCGCGAGCACGCCGACGCTCATCGTGACGCCGAACAGCGTGATCCCACCCTGCTCGTTCAAGACCCAGCCGACGAGGATCGCGACGCCGAGTACGATGCCGAGGCGCAGCATGGTGCGCGAGCCGCTGTCGACTTCGAGCAGACTCTCGTCGATCGCTTCTTCGCCCTGTTTCGGCGTACGCGATCCCAAGAATCGGAAGAGCGACCACAGCACCGCGATCGTCATCGCGCCGCCGCCGACCCAACGCATCGAGTTCGCGGGCCACTGCGCGAGCGACTCGCCGCTGACGCCCGTCAACAACCAGTCGCCGCCGAGTCGTAGGAAGCTGCCACCCGCGACGAGCAGCGCGGTCGAGATGGTGAGGAGTCCACCGATCCCGAGATAGATCGGGTTGAACGGGAGATCGAAGCTGAACTCGCGGTCATCACGCTGCTGGTGGGCCAACACGACGTGGTCGTGTGCGAGTCCGAGATTGACGAGGAGCGGAGCGACGAAGCCCCACAGCAACCCGAGTCCGAGCGAGATCGACAGGCGCGGTCGTTCGGACTTCCCGGCGACGGCCGCGTCGATCATCGCTTCGCACGCACGGGCTTCGGGGGCGGGCAGCGACGGGTCCGTGAGGAACTTCTTGGTCGCGAGACCGACGAAACCCCATCCGATCAGCGCGCCGCCAAGGCTCACGATCATGAGCGTGACGAAGTCGACCGGAGGCATCTCGAGTCCCTTTTGTCGGTGCAGGATCTGCACGAGTGGCGCCGTGAAGATCACGCCCGAGGTGACCGCCATGCCGGCGGACCCAGCGACCTGCGCCAAGTTGAGGAAGCGCGATCCGGTTCCGCTGGACGCCACCTTCGCGAAGATGCCCCACGCGCACAGGATCACGAGGGGGCTCACGCCGGGTGTAATGCCCGCCTTGAGGCCCGCGATCGTCAGCGTGCCGGCGAGGATCGTCGAAATGACGACACCGAAGAGAATCGGAGTGAGATCGCGCTTCATGCGGTTTCGTGCCCTCGAGGTCTCGTGGCATGCTCGCGGCATGCCAAGTCGGCAGAGGGTACGCGCGAAGCCGTCGCGGCGCACGGAGTTCCGAGCCGTTCCGCGCGTGGTGGCTGCCGAGATCGGCCGGCTCGTCCGGCGATGAGGTGATTTGAGCCGTGCCCCGTCGCAACCCATCCGAGTTCACGCGCCACTCGTTGTTCCCGTCGTTGTGGTGGCTCGCTGCGATCTTCCTGGGCCCGACGTTCGCGGTGACTGCCCAAGTTGCCGCGGTCCGCGAACAGATCAGTGGAAGAATCCGTGCGCAAAAGGATTCCCGAGGATGGCGAGTCGTTGCGTGCGGCATGTACGGGGATCTGGTCGAGGTCGATGCGAGTGCCACCGGAGCCTTCCGGATCGACGTGCCGACCGGCGAGGTTTGGACGCTTTGGGCTTACCAAACGCGCGATGAGGGGCGGTATGCGTGCACCGCTGCTTCGTGGCCCTCGCGACCCGGCAAGAGCATCACGTTGTTCGAACCGGCGGGGACGATGGGTGAGACGCGCCTGAAGCTGCATGGAGTCGATGCGTGGGGCGACCGCACCCTCGAAGCCGTGCTGACTGCGAAATTTCCGACGCACACGACGTTCGTTCGTGTTCCGGTGGACGGTGATCAGGTGTGTTTGCCGTTCCTGCCGGCCGCGAACTGCGAAGTCACGATCGCGTCTCGTGGTGGACCGTGTCTGCAATCGTCGCGATTCGACACGGAGCTCGGTGGCGAGAGCCGGACCATCGACTACGAGATGCCGGCGCGGTCCGAGCAAGTGATCCACTTCGAAGCGAATGGCACCGCACTCGCGAACGTGAACGTGTCGAGTCACTCGATGCGCGCCGCCTCGATGCCATCGGATCCGCTCTACGTGCGTTCGATCGGCACGACGGACCAGACAGGGCGCATCGTCCTCGATGCTGTGGGGCTCGACGCACCGTTCGGCTTCTTCGTCGATGCTCCGGGCTACCGTCTCCAGCGCTTCTCGAGACGGACGATCCTGCGCGGCGGACAGCGTGTTCGAGTCGTCGACGTCGGTACGCCACGCCCCTCGCAGACCATCGCCTGTGTTGGCGACAAGGGTTCGTTCGTCGATTACGAAGTCGGCTCGTCGATGGCTCGTCTCCCGTGGCCAGCGCAGAGCCGTGAGGGCGGCGAATCGCTGCTCATCGACGGAGACGTTTGCGTGTGGGGGCGCTACGCGAACCACGTCTTGGCGGCGCACGGGGATCGCGAGCCACTCGCGCGTTCACTGCGTCCGTGCGCGGCACGATCACGGTTCGCATGCATCCGGGTGCCGAGTGCAAGCTCTGGGCGGAGTGGCAAGGTGGTGCGTCGCTCATCCATGACGTCGTCGTTCGTCGACCCCTCGAAGGATCGCAGCACGTTCGTCTCGCCGCCGTGCCGGTCGAGGTCGTCGAAGGAGTCGTGACCGGACCGACCGACGATCCGCTTGCCGGCGTGCAGGTCTTCTTCGGCGCGATCGACGAATCGAGTCCTGGCCTCAACCTCGCACGAAGGCGTGCGCTGCGCCAGATCGCGTTCACGGACGAATTCGGGCGCTTTCGTGTAGCCACTCCGCAAGCTCATTGGACCTGGAAGGTCGACATGCGTGTGCGTCTCGACGGAAGAACCGTGCACTGGGAGACGAGCGGAGCCTTGCGCGAGCTGCGGGAGAACGTGAAGCGCGTTCGTCTCGATGTCGGACCTACGCAACGCACGCCGACCGACAAAGATCGTTGAGGCCGACCCCAACCGATGGGCAGGACGCTTCGGAGTAACGACGGGCCCGACGCGTCGTGCGGCTTTCGAGTCCTCACCGGACATGCGAGACTCATCTCATGCTCGACTCCGTATCGATTCTCTTCCTCGCGCTCTGTGGATTCGCGCCCGGCATCGTCTGCGCTCAGGAGGCAACGGAGCTGTCGCAGTCACGACTGCGCGGCAGGATTCGCACGGTGTCGAGCACACGGGACGGGTGGCACGTCGCCGCTTGGAGTCGTTTCGGGAAACGCATCGATGCAGCCGCGAGTGAGCGCGGAAGTTTCGCGATCGACGTTCCTGCTGGCGATGTGTGGGTGGTGTGGGGCTACAAGCCTGCGGGGGACGACTCGCCCGCGTGGACCTGTACGCTTCCGACCTCGCCGATCCGGCCCGGTGTGCCGATCACGTTGGTCGAAGGTCCTCAGCGTTCGGTCGTGAACAAGATCGTGCTCGAGGAACGGGAGGCGTGGGCGACGCGAACGCTCGAGGCCTACGTGCATACGACGATCGGTGGTATGCGCCTCTTCGACAAGCTCGATGTGCGGGGGAACGACGTGGCATTGCCGGTCCTGCCGCCAGTCGACTTCGACGTGACGTTCGCGGTCGCGGGCAGTGTCTCCTTGCCGGTGCTGAGTCGTACCGCCAAGGAGAACGCTTGCGAGAGTCTGCTCGATACGTATCGATTGCCGCGTCCGATCGCGACTCGCGTTCGCTTCGCCTTGGACGGCGCCGCGGTGCGAGACGCGATGGTGTATGCACATCGATTCTTGGACGTGGCAGGAGATTGGGATCCGCTCGCGTTGCGTCCGATCGGTCGTACCGATGCGAACGGTGAGATCTCATTGTTCGTTCCCAGTTTGCGTGTGCTGCGCCAGGGCTTCTTCGTGACGCAGCCAGACTGTCTGCTCGAACGACTCGAGCCGCGTGTTCTCGGCGGGGATTCGTATGCGGTGCGGTTCGAGGCGAAGGGCGAACATCGAATGCGCATCGCCGACGATGCATCCCGAGCCCGCTTTGCGGCCTTCGAGTTCGAAGTCCACGGCAACCGGAAGGCGAGCATCGCGGTGCCACGAGCCGACCTCGAGAATGAGAATGCACGTGGTGTGCGCGTCGGCGCGCCCGTCAGCGTGTGGGCACGACTCGATCCGATCGAACTCGAGGCCCGCAGCGACGAGGATCCGATCGCGTCTCATGCGCTCGTTGCCTCGAGAGTTCGACTCGCATTGAGCGATCAAGTGGTGCAGACGGACGATCTCGTCGCGATGTCGTTGTCCGTCGTCGACGAGACTGGTGGCTACGCCACATCGCCGACCGTCCTCGTCAAGCTGGCGGATGGCAGGGATCGCATCTTCTATGCCTCAGCGCGCGGAACCCTCACGCTCTTGGCGCATCCCGGTGCCGAGCTGGAAGTCCGCGCCGAATGGAACGGAGGCGCGACGCGTACCGAGGACGTGCGCGTGCCCGGCGTCTCGGACCTGCGTTCGACGCGCGTCGAGCTGCGCGGTGTCCCGGTCGTCGTCGTCGAAGGCACTCTCGAGGACACGGGCGGCAAACCCGTCGCCGGCGCTGAGTTGCGCTTCCACTGTTTCCGTCACATGGCGACGCCCCAGCAGCGTGTCCTCGCGTGCGAAGCCGTGACGGACATGTTCGGTCGGTATCGGGTCCGCCTGCCGTTTCCGGAGTCGAGCTGGGAGTTTCGGGCAAAGGCACGAATCCGCGGTCAACTGGCCGAGGGGGCGGTCCAAGGTACCGGCATTGAACTCGCAGAAGGCGCGAAGAAGCCCGCGTTGACGATCCTGCCGGGGCTGCAGGCACCACCGCTGCCGCGGAATGACATCAAGGTTTCGCACCCGTTCACGGGCCGCCCGCTGCGGCGCTAGCGCTCCCGGGCGGTCGCGTTCATCATGGTGAACGAGCCGACGAAGCCGATGACGAGCCAGGACGACAACAACGGGAATGCAGGCGACGTTCCTGACCCGAAACCGCCGCACGAGGTCGGCCCTTCCGAGTTCGCTCGTCTCTTCGAGGAGAATCGGGACCGATTCGTGCGGCTGGCCCACGCGATCCGCCGCCGTCCCGGTGGCGACGCGAGCCTGGAGACCATGGACTACGTCCAAGACGCGTCGTGTGAGTTCTTGAAGAAGCCACGAGACGTCAAGAGCGAGTCGCACTTCGTGCAACTCTTCAAGGGTTTCCTCGTCAACAGCTTCCGAGGCAAGCGCCGCGATGCGAAGGCGCAGAAGCGCGGTGGCGGCGCGGCTCCTGGCTCGCTTCCGACGACGCTCGGAGTGGCTCAGGATGCGCAGGGCCCCCTGACGGTCGCGGCGCGTCACGAGAGCGAGGACCTCCTGCTGGCCAGACTCGCGAGCCTCGACCCCCTCGAGCGGCGGCTGATCACCATGCGGCTCTGGGATGAACGGAGCTGGGAAGAGCTCGCGACCGAGCTCGAGCTCGCGAGTCCCGAGGCAGCCCGCAAGCGGTACGCTCGCGCCCTCGAACGACTCCAAGACGAGTGACCCCGTGGCGGTCGCAGCGATGCGAACCGCGTTACTGCGCAGGAACGTCCCGTGTGCGATCGGTGCAACACGCTGCCCCAAGTGCGCATGGCAACCGTGCTTGGGGGTGTCACATACGTGCGGCATGGCTTTTGCCCTGCCCTGCGCCATGTCCCCTTGCCGCTGTCCGCGAACGCAGCCCCTCGCCCCGTCCCGCCGGACCACCCCCGTCCGTTCCCCACACGTGGAATCCCCTTCGATGTCCCGCATCCGCTCGCTTCTCGTCGCTGCCGCCTTCCTCCCGTTCGCCGCATGCGGCGATGGCCCTGGTAAGGACTCCAAGACCGTCTCCCTCTACTGCGCGCTCGATCAAGAGCACAGCGAGACGTTGGTGCAGCTCTTCGAAAAAGAGACCTCCATCGACGTCAAGACACGGTTCGACACCGAGGCGTCCAAGACGGTCGGTCTCGTCAGCTCGATCCTCGACGAGGCACAGCGGCCGCGCTGCGACGTCTTCTGGAACAACGAACTCGCGCACACGGTGCGACTCGGCCAGAAAGGCATGCTCGAGCCCTATGTGTCGCCTGCGGCCGCGGCCATTCCGGACCGCTACAAGGACAAGGACGGCAAGTGGACGGGGTTCGCCGCGCGCGCGCGCGTCCTGATCGTCAACACGGAGCTGGTCGCGCCCGAGGAGTATCCGAAGAGCGTCTGGGACTTGATCGACCCGAAGTGGAAGGGCAAGTGCGCCATCGCGAAGCCCGTGACCGGAACGACGCTCACGCACTTCACGACTCTCGCACTCAAGCTCGGTGTCGAGTCCTTTGCGCGACTCACGGATGGCATGAAGGCCAACGATGTCGTCATCCTCGCGAGCAATGGCGCGACGATGAAAGAGGTCGCGTCGGGCAAGCTCCATTGGGCATTCACGGACACCGACGACTTTCACGTCGCGTTGAAGAAGGGCCACAAGGTCGCCTGTGTCTTCCCGGATCAGGGTGAGAACGAACTCGGGACCATGCTGATTCCGAACTCCGTCGCCCTCATTCGCGGTGGTCCGAATCCGGAAGCAGGAAAGAAGCTGATCGACTTCATCGTCAGCGAGCGCGTCGAGGCGATGCTCGCTTCGGCCAAATCGGCGCAGATCCCTCTACGGAGCGAAGTCCAAGGACCGTCCGAGAAGCAGATCCTGAAGATCGGGCAGTTCAAAGAGATGCCATGGGATCCCGCCCAAACCGCGCAGGCACTGGCCAGCATGTCGAAGCGCTTCGAGTCGCTGTTCGATCGTTGAGGCTACGATGCTGTCTCGCACCATCACTCGCCTGCCGCTGATTCTCGGCATCGCCTTCATCGTCTTGTTCGTCATCCTGCCACTCGTCGGCATGCTTGCAGAGACGTTCTGGGGGGCGGAGGGCTTCGATCTCTCGCCTTGGTCGCACCTGTTCGAAGAAGCGCGCGATCGCCAAGCGTTCTTCACGTCGATCCAGCTCGGGCTCGCGTGCGTCGCCGTCGCGCTCGTGCTCGGAGGTGGGCACGCGTGGCTCTGCGGCACTCGCGATCTTCCGGGCTGGCGTGTACTCGGTCCCCTCGGCGTACTCCCGCTCGCGCTGCCGCCGATCACGATCGCGATGGGTTGGTCCGACATCACGGTGACCAAGAGCTTCTGGTTCTGCGCCGTGCTCGTCGGCGTCGCGTTCGCGCCCTTCGTCGCGGTCATGACGGCCCGCGGGCTCGACACGATCGACGGGCGTAGTTACGAATCGGCGTTGCTTTCGCGTGGTCGTACGTCGGCAGAACTCCTCGTCCTGCGTTCGGCGCTCCCGGAGATCCTCGCTGGAGCGTTGTTCGTCTTCGTGTTCGCGGTTGGCGAGTACGGAGTGCCGGAGTTCTTGACGATCAAAGGCAAGACATGGCACACGTATTCCGAAGCCGTCTTCGCTCGCTGGACGCGGCGCGCGACCGGGAGCGGTATGGAAGACCTCGTCGGTCCGATCGTCGCTTCCGTGCCGCTGCTCGTGCTCGTCCTGTTCGCGATGTTCGTCGCGTTGCTGCTGCGAGCGCGAGCGACGATCTCCGGTAGCTTTGCACCGTTGCCGCGTCGATCGCTCGGCGCGTTGCGCGTCCCTGCTCTCCTCCTGCCGGTCACCTATTTGGGGATCGGCGTCATCGTGCCCATCGTCGTGATGGTGCGCTGGGCGATGGGATCGACCGACGTCACGGAACCGATGAGTTTCGAGGTCCTTCGTCGGACCTTCGAGCGCACGTTCGAACAGGCTGGGGGGGACTTGCGATTCACGTTCCTCGTCGCCGTGCTGACGACCATCGTGCTCGTCGTGATCGGTCCTCCGCTCGCGCGCAGCGTGGCGAAGCGCGGAATCTTGGTGCAGTCGCTGGTCGCGATTCCGATTGCCGTACCGGCAGTGTTGCTCGCAGTCGGTTTCGTCAAGGTCTACAACCGCCCCGAACTCGGTCCACTCTACGACCGCACGTTCGACTTCTACGATTCGGCCGGCATCGTCGTGGTTGCCTACGGCGCACGGTTCCTGCCGTTCGCAATCTTGACGATGCTGCATGCGCAACGTCGCGTCGATCCGACCCTCGAGGAGGCGGCACTCTTCGGCGAGCGCGGCCCGCTCGCGCGCGTGCTACACGTGCGACTTCCTTTGATTCTGCCAGCACTGTGGTCCATGGCCTGTCTCGTGCTCGTGCTGGCTCTGCGCGAACTCGACACGGCCGTCGTGTTGCCGGCAGGCAACGGAACCGTCGTCCGTCGTCTGTCCAATGTCATTCACTTCGGTGGCGAGGCCATGGGAGGCGCGCTCGGCCTCATGGTGTTTGCCGGTGCGTGTGCCCTCCCAGTGGTGACGATGCTCGTTACCGGTAAGAAGATGAGGAGTCTCTCCTGATGGTTTCGATCGAACTCCAAGACTTGGTTTTCGAACGTCGGAAGGGATTCCGGCTCGGCCCGATTTCCTTGACCCTCGGCGATGGCTCGCGCACCGCACTCGTCGGCCCGAGCGGTTGTGGCAAGACGACGTTGCTCCGATGCCTCGCCGGACTCGAGACGCCGGGATCCGGTTCGATTCGCATCGGCGATCGACTCGTCCAGGGCGATGGCGTCCACGTGCCCGCCGACAAGCGGCGGATCGGATTCGTGTTCCAGGACGGTGCGTTGTGGCCGCACAAGACCGCGATGGCGCACTTGCGCTTCGTCGCACCAAGGCTCTCGCGCAAGGACGCCAAAGCCCTGCTCCACGCCGTCGGTCTCGAAGGACGTGAGCGGCGGCGGCCCGCGCAGCTCTCCGGTGGAGAGCGTCAGCGCCTCGCGCTCGCGCGGGCGCTCGCGATCACACCGGATGTCCTCGTCTTGGACGAGCCGCTCGCGTCGGTCGACGTGCACCTGCGCGACGAACTCGCACTTCTCGTTCGACGTCTCACGGAAGAACGCGCATTGACCCTGGTCGTCGTGACTCACGACCGTGACGAAGCTCTCGCGATGGCAGACGACGTCGTGATCCTGCGCGAAGGACACGTCGTCGAGCAAGGTGCGGCGCGCGACGTGCTTCGAGCGCCACGAACCAGCTTTGCCGCGAGCTTCCTGTGTCGGGCAAGTGTTTGGCCCGCCGAAGCGGTTGCCGACGAGCGAGGCATCGATTCGCTGCGCACACCGTTCGGGACGTTCGAGCGCAACGGCGCGCCCACCGGCCCGGTGTCCGTCGTCGTGCTGCCAGGCGAGGCCAGGATCGCAGCTCAGGATGCGACCAACGTTGCGCGCGCTCGCGTCTTGCGCGTTCTCCCGCGCGGCGATCGCGCGCTCGTGACCGCGGAAGTCGCCGGGCGCACGATCGAGTTGTTCGCCGACGCGAGCGACACGATCGATGTCGGGGACACTCTGACTGTCGAGCTACTCGGCAAACCGCGCTTCCTGGTTCCGGATCGGCGAAGCGGAGAACGGGTTTCTAGCACGAAGAAGAACGGAGATCGATCATGAGTGGCTTGGTACGTTTGCTCCTGGGGCTGGTCCTCCTCGGCGGGATCGCTGGAATGGTGTTCTGGTTCGGCGGCGCAAAGGAGAGTGGAGTCGGTGCGAGTGGGACGCAGTCGTCCACGACATCGCAGAACAGCAGCGGTCCTTTGGCCTCGTCGGCGGAGCGCGTTTGGGAGAGTTCCACGCAGTGCAAGGAGTGTCACGAGGACGTCTGGTCGGAATGGCACGGATCGCATCATCAAATCGCGTATCTCAATCCAAGCGTTCGCAAATTGAGCGAGGACTTCCGCAACAAGGAATGTCAAGCGTGCCACTTGCCCGTGCCCATATCGATGACGGGATATGCGATGCGCACACTGCCGCGCCAGACGTATCCCGAGGAAGGAATCTCGTGCCTGTCTTGCCACCTCGGCAAGAGCGGTGAGGTGCTGGCGCGCGCGACCGTCGATTCTGCGCCGTGCAAGCCCGTCGCGAGTGAGGACTTCGTGTCCATGCGTCTGTGCGAGAGTTGTCACAACCAGCACAAGACGACCGACCAGTGGCGTGCGAGCCCGCAGTTCCAAGCAGGCACTTCGTGCAACGACTGTCACATGCCGGAGGTCGAGCGGAAGGGTGTGGATGGTTCGACCCATCCGGGTCGAGGACACCGCTATCTCGGCGCGCACGACAAGCCGACGCTACTCAAGGCAGGCAAGTTCGATGTCACGAAGATCGGCGACGAGATCGAACTACGTCTCGAGAACATCGGTGCAGGTCACAACTTTCCGACCGAAGAGCGTCATCGCGCCGTCGACATGATGGTTCGATTCGTGAACGGTGACGGCACACCGAGCGACTGGACGCGCGGCTATCGTTTCCGCCAGCCGTATCGCGACGAACCAGGCGAGAACACGCAGTTGCCGGCCGGTCAGGCCAAGGCGGTTCGCGTCGGAATCCCGAAGGACGCCGTCAAGGCAGAAGCGCGACTCTGGTATCGCTTGACGCCTTTCGTCGGGGACGACAGTCCCGAGAGCACCTTGTTGGAGGAACGCAGTGTCGATCTTCGCTGAGGCGATGGCGGGCACTGTCGCGACTGTCCTGGTCGCGTGCGTTGCCGTGTCGTGCAGTCCGGAGCCCGTTCGAGGTGGTCCGCGCGACATGGATACGATTCCCGCGAAGTCGGCGACGCAGGTCCCCGCGATTCCTCCACTCTCCCTCGAACCTCGGCTGGCAGACTTCGAGGCGAAGGCTGGTGCGGTAACGGCCCTGGTACCGGCGGACAAGCAGAAGGAGCTGGTCGAGTACTTCGAACTCGCCGAGTCCGAAGGCGTCAGTGGACGAACGCAGCATCGTGCACGTAGCTCGTTCGACGAATCGGAGTTCGCACCGCGTGTCCTCGAGTGGATCACGACGGAACACGAAGACGCCCGCCTACGTTCGATCGCGGCGTTTCGGCTCGGCGAGCGCAAATCGCTGGGCGCGACGACCGTCTTGCTCAAGCGCCTGAAATACGAACCGGATGCGTTCGCGCGCGTGGAAGTCGCAGCGGCGCTCATCGAACTCGGGGTCGAATCGGGATTCGAAGAACTGCGGCTCGCCTTGGAGAATCCGAATCACGTCGCTCGCTCGCGCGCGGGCGGGATTGCCGTGCCGCTCGCCAAGAGGTTCGGAGCGGAGCTCGGCGAGCAACCGACTTGGCAACAACTCACGGATTTTGCGGCAGCGCGGCTCGCGCACTGGCGCGAGACCGGATTGCCGACCGAGGTTCCGAAACCGCCCGAGGACTCCGAGAAGGCGGATGCCCCCTCGGCCGGGACGACCGACGATCCGAAGTCGGAACTCGCGTTGCGAGATGCTCGGTTCGCGCAGCTCTTCGTCAATCTAGAAGGCTTCCAACTGCGTCCCGTCGACGATGCTCGGTTCATGCTGCGGCGTGCCGGCAAGCTGGGCTTCGAGGACCTCCGTCTCGCCCTCGGGGCGGACGAGCACTACCTTCGCAATCACGCACTCGAGGTCGTCTACGGACTCGGTCCGGTCGCACACGGCATGCGGGAACTCGTTCGGCCTCTGCTTGCCGATCCGCTGTCACGCGCGATGGCGTGTCGAACGCTCGGTGCCATCGAGGATCGAGAAGCGTTACCGTGGTGTGTGGATCTGCTGGAGCATGGGGATCTCGAAGCGCGCGTCGCCGCCGCAAAAGCGAT